>CAYUES010000034.1:0-12682 GCA_964443885.1 uncultured Pseudomonadales bacterium | reverse complement strand
GAGTCTGACAAACGAGTTCGCCAGTTGAAAGGTGAAGATCGACCAGTTAACTCCCAAGCAGTCCGCGTACTGAACTTGGAATCACTGCAGATCGCTGATGAAGTTTTTATCTTGCCTGAAGAGTTTAGTAGTCCAGCTGATCATCGAGCATTACTCGAAAAAATTAAGCCAGCAATATTGGCGGTATCAGCACACTCGCCACACATAGATCGTAAGCAAGCATTGATGGAAGAGCTAGGCGGAAAGGTGCTGGTGGTTCACCAACATAATCCAGCTGTTTCGACGACGTTACTTTTGGAGCAAATGAAAGATGCTAAGGGAAGCTCACCGCGGAGTGAAAGTAGTGGCGGAGTGCACACGACAGAAAGAGAAGACTAGTGGGGTAAATATTGTATGGCAAAATCAAAAACACAATTTATCTGTCAAAACTGTGGACAGACGTATCCACGTTGGACCGGCCAGTGCTCTAGTTGTGCTTCCTGGAACACGTTGGTGGAAGAAGTCAAAGAAACCAAAACTGAAAGCAGTTTGCGCTCGGCTGCTCCAGCAATCGGCATTCCGTTCTCTCAAGTCGAGCTCCTAAAAGACGCAAAACGACGGTTTTCAACTGGAGTCGGAGAGTTGGATCGTGTTTTGGGTGGAGAAAAAGATCAAATGGGAATGGTAAAGGGTGCGGTGATGCTGATTGGTGGTGAACCAGGAATTGGCAAGTCAACTTTGCTGACCCAGGTCGTGTTAGAACAACTGCGGCAAGCTGACACTGGCGGGCAGTTACTCAATGAAAGTGGAGAAAGTTCTGTAACTGCAGGTGGGCGTAAGAAAAGCAAAGTAAGTGTAGTGAGCAGTGACAGTAGTGTAGAACAAATTCAGCCGATCGTCTACGTTTGTGGTGAGGAGAGTCCAAGTCAAATTACGCTGCGCATCAATCGAATTATCGATCTTCAAACACAAAAATTTTCTGACAGAAGTCTGCTTGAAAACCTCGTTTTTTTGCCCAGTACCGATGTCGATCGGGTGGTTGCTGCCCTGAGAGAACTCAATCCACAACTAGTCGTTGTCGACAGTATCCAGACTATGACGACCGAAGATCTGATGGGCGCCTCTGGTAGCGTTGGCCAGGTTCGGGAATCTGCGGAGCGACTGGCTCGGGCAGCCAAGGAAGAAGGTTTCCCCTTATTTTTGGTGGGCCATGTTACCAAAGAAGGGCAGCTTGCAGGACCAAAAGTACTTGAACACATTGTTGATGCAGTTCTTGAGTTAACTGGCGAACGCACCAATGATTTGCGTTTGGTTCGTGCGATAAAAAATCGCTTTGGTGCAACCGATGAAGTCGGGGTTTTGCAGCTTGGTGAAGCTGGTTTTATCTCAGTAGCTAATCCGAGTAGTCTGTTCCTCGAGCATCAGCAGAAGCCAGTGGCAGGTTCAGCGACGGTCTGTGTCTTAGAAGGCACCAGACCTTTATTACTCGAAGTTCAGGCTTTGGCAGTGAGATCACAGCTGGCAATGCCTCGGCGGGTAGGGCGCGGTGTGGAGTTAACCCGCATTCAAGTTATTTCCGCAATATTACAGAAGTATTGCCGCATGCCTTTGGACAACTATGATTTATTTCTCAACTTGGCAGGTGGTTACTCAACAAAAGAGCCAGGGCTTGATCTCGGTATGGCGATTGCGATTGCCAGCTCACTAAAGAATAAGCCGGTTCCGGGCGGTACAGTCTGTATCGGAGAGGTGGGTCTACTCGGGGAGATTCGCCAGGTCAATCTGCTGGATCGACGGATAAAGGAGAGTCAGAGGCTAGGATTCAAGACTGTTATATCAAAGCAAACTCATAAAACGATCAAAGAAGTTGTTCATCAATTCGGGTTAGATTAGTCGTTTATTATGGGCGCTAGCTTCGTCTTATATTCGCACTGCATTTTTTCTCACTTCTTCTTAGCATACCGCTCACCACTGCTGCGGATGACTTTTTCCTTGTTACTATTATTGCTTCTAGAAAGCGCCAATGTCTGGGCTGGGAAGGGCAGTGAGATCTCGTTGTGAATCGAAAGTTTATTGATAACTTGGTGTTTGCCGAGTGAAACCAAGTCTTCTGAAGTATATAAATCACCAAACTCTTTGCTAAAGACACTTGCATCATCTGCACCCATCACAAAACTCATGATACTTCCACAGTTACCAAAGATTGCTTTCTGAACTTCTTCAGGTACTTGCGCAATATATTGATTGGCGAGTGTTAAGTTTAAGCGATACTTGCGCGCTTCAGAGAGGATTTTGGTAAAGGAATCTGTCGCAAAGTTTTGAAATTCATCAACGTATAAATAAAAGTCTCGGCGGCTTTCTTCAGGCACATGCACGCGAGACATCGCCGCCAGCTGAATCTTGGTAATTAACATTGCCCCCAAAAGCGTGGCGTTATCTTCACCAAGTTTGCCCTGGGAAAGATTAACTAAAATAATCTTTCCGCTATCCATCGCTTCTTCAATACTAAATGAACTTTTGCGCGCATTGACCACATCGCGTACCAGCGGAGAAGACACAAACTGACCCACCTTGTTAAGAATTGGGGCAATCGCTTCGTTACGTTGTTTTTCTTGCATGGCGTCAAACTCATTCACCCAGAAGTTCTTGAGAATCGGATCTTCGAGTTTATCAACGATCTGTGCCCGGAACTTGGCGTCGGTGAGCATATCCAAAATATCAGAAAGGCGCGCAGCCTCGGTCTTCAAAAGTGTTAGTAGAGCATTGCGCAAGATATATTCAAGTCGAGGACCCCAGGAATATGCGTAGAGTTTGCGGAAAACCGAGACGATACCTGACGCAATCAGCTCACGGTGTACCACGTTATTGCCTTCAAAAAGATTAAGGCGAACGGTGCGCTCAGGATCACTGGGATCAAAGTAAATAGTGTCGTTAATCCGGTGTGCAGGAATGTAGTTGAGTAGCGTCTCGACTAAGTCGCCGTGTGGATCGATGACACAGATACCTTCGTTGTTACGCAAGTCATTAATAGCCATGTTGGCCAGCAGAGTAGACTTACCGGTACCAGTTTTTCCAATTACGTACATGTGACGGCGGCGATCTGCCCGGTGGAGGCCATAGACCGACGGATTATTTTTATAGATCGTACGAGCAAATGCATTGATTTCGCGCTTGGCTTCTGGCGGCATATCAGCCGTTACTATCGGTAAATTTTCGGGTGGCTCGCCCAGAAGTTTCTTACCCCAAGCAATATTCATCACCCCAGATAACAAATTATTAGGCAAATGATAGAGGGTCGCAATTTCTGCTAGTGAGAAATGGTTGGTTTTTTGCCAGGCCAACGAGCGAGTTTTAATAGTGTGCAGGAATTGTTGCTGTAGTATCCAAATTTTACGTAGCTCTAAAGCATTGCTTTCACTTTGCGTAAATGTTTGAAAAGCATTCCCAATTGTTTCGAGTAGCAGTTTGCTGCGCTCTGCAGTATCAGAGCTAACTGCGACACGAATCGCCGCACTGACAGATTCAAAGGCAGCTTTACGATCGATCAAACCTTGTTGTGGATGGGCAGTTTCACCAGTACTGCCAGAGCCTTTCCAGGTCTGACTTTCTTTAGAAACCGCGTATTGAATTAAGACGCGATCGAAGGCGCCAAGCTGTGAAAGGGTAGAGAGTAGTGGTAGTAGCGCATCTGTAGTTGAGAACTGGTCGTAGGTCTTGAGCGGGAGGTAGTCATGATTGCGTAATGTTAGTTTGCCCAGATTAAGAAATTTACTTTGGCTTTCAACATACCGCTCGTCATTTTTATGCATAAAACTGTCAACAGGATCTGCTTCAAGAACCGTTAGCAAGACTTGTGGGTAACTGGCCAAAAATAGACCCTTTATGTACTCCAGCAAACGTGTCGGACAGTAACACAAGAAGTAAATAGTTTGGTTCTCAACCACAATCTCAAAACTGAGGTTTTCATACCGCTGCAGCAGTCCATCCCACCACTTATTGTGCAGTTCAGGCAGGGCAGAAAAGAGCTGGACAGCGGCTTCTGGTGTGTAAGTGTTATTTCTTCCAACTCTGAGTTCTAAAAGTGAATGTTGTACGGGCATGGTTGTATAAGTATACCACTTCGAGTAATAAGAATGATATTTAGCATATACCTTGCTTGTTAACAGCTAATCAACAAGTTTGTATTTACAGAAATCAATGTGCAAAATTATTTGTACTTCATCTTAAAAAGTAGTAATAATAACTATATAAGACATGCTTAAAATAGGGAAAACTAAACTATAGGTTGACGGCAATAACCCGAATAGTTATACTACAAATTATCAAAATCGAAAGAGATTGAGGAAGAAGGTTTTAGTCAAGGTAGGAGAGGGGTTTTGGGCAATAAAAAAAGCATTACTACCGCTGGACAGTCCACGAGAAGCAATGCTTTTTTCTGTTAGAGATCCATCTGTTAGGATGAATCATCAAGTGCTTAGAACTATACCAAGACCAACTCGGACTGTAAACTCAATCTTTTTATGCTAAAGTAGATACAAGTAAGTCAGAGAGTGTTTTGTGGGAGTTCGGCAGTTGGGCAGGCAGCCGAGCTCCCACAAAGTTCTCTCTTTTTTATTGCTTTTTCTGCTACATTTCCCATTCTGCTAGCACTGTTACAAACTCATTATAGCGACACTATGGGCGATTTCCAAACCATGAAACAGCCTATATTATTGAAATTTGCCGCCAAATAGGATATAATAGCCAGGAAATATGGCATTAGTTTTAGACACCCATCCATTATTACAACGTCGCTTCTTTCGGACGACTCGCCGTCGCCTCGAGGGCAAGGAAATTCTTGTCTTTTCTGCACGAGAATACGAACGTACCAAAGTTCACAAATACTCGATGATGGAGCAAACCTATGCAACTGCTAAGTCTATTGCTAAGTTCGTCCTCACGTTTGTACTGTTGGCGAGTATTGTGGTAGTTGGTAGCTTGGTTTTGCCAGAAGCATACGCCAAAATTTTCCCTGAAAACTCAGCAGAAGTAATTACCCATACACCCACCCCAGCCACTTCAGATTCGCTCTTGGGAGAATCTACAGTGCCAGCAGTTGTGGAAGAAGTGCAGAAATACGAACCACCGTTTGATGAAACATTACCACTTGGTACTTGGATTTCTATTCCTACAATTGGCGTAGATACTCAAGCACATCCCACCATTGATCCAAATGAAGCACTCAACACTGGTGTCTGGTTAGTCCCGGACTTCGGTGTGCCAGGCAGTGAAGATCCAATTATTATGGCAGCACATCGGTTTGGTTGGCAGTCGTGGTGGCAAGATGATTACTGGCGAAAGAACTCGTTTTATCTCCTAACAGAAACAACCGTAGGGGACAGAATTGAAGTCATTCATGAACAACGCAAATGGATCTATGAGATCTATTCAGGGGAAGAGAACACCGAGATTACTGATTACGATGCTGACTTGATTCTGTATACCTGTAAGTTCTTGAACTCACCAATTCGCTACTTTAGATATGCGCGTTTGGTCGAGAATCCAGAAGTACTACCAGCTGACACCGTAGATTTGCCGCTGGAGTAGGCGCAACGAGCCTGCTAGTACGCTAAATTTGACAATTTTTGCCAACTCTGTCATACTACCAGTTACTTCAACACGAAAGAAGATTTTTCATTCTCGAATCACTTTTATCCACACAAGTACTTATTACTATTTCTACCGCCTGGTAGAGGAATAACTTTATAAATTTCAACGTATGCCAAAAACCGCTACACCCGTAGTTTCTTCTACAGAAAACATCGAGTCAGTTCCAACAGAACCAACCAAAAAAACCATTACAACAAAAACAATTTCTCTTGACTCAGAACCAATAAAACCTACTCCTGCAAAAGAAACAGATAAACCCGCTGCGGCTGAAAAAGTAACTGCTGCCAAACAAGTACCAGTTATTCCAATTCAACCAAAAACAGCAACGAGAATGGGAACGGCTGCAAAAGTCGGTCATCCATCGAGTTTAATTTCTGCTGCTACTAATGAAGGAAACGGAAATCAAATGAATACTAATCAAAACAATCAAGGTAACTCTAACCAAGGAAGTAGTCGGGGAGGGCGTTCTGGCGGCTACAGCAACTACAACAATGGTGGCAGTCGCGGTAACTACTCTTCATACAACCAAAATCGTCAAGAGCGCCAAGCGCAACAAGACTATCAAGATCGTCCTGATCGCCCAGATCGAGAAGGGGAGGTCGCAGTCGTGACTGGTATCTTGGATACTTCCAAAGATGGTCATGGCGTACTTCGCGTCAACATGAGTGGTGATGATGAAGGCGATGCATACATTTCAGTTTCACAAATTCGTCGCTTTAAACTGCGTCCTGGTGACTTAGTTGCTGGTCCAGCTCGTGCGCCAAAAGAGAATGAACGCTATTGGGGTTTACTCAAGGTTGACATGATTAACGGTCAAGTTGCTGAAGAAGCAATGAAGATCGATCGGGTCAAGTTTAAGTCACTCACTCCAGTCTATCCTGACTCCCAAATAAAACTCGAAACAGGTGAAGAACCATTGTCACTGCGCATCATCGATATGATCGCACCAATTGGTAAGGGGCAGAGAAGTTTGATCGTTTCTCCTCCAAAAGCTGGTAAAACTACCCTCTTGAAAGACATCGCAACTGGCGTCGCGACCAACCATCCAGAGATTCACATCATGGCTGTCTTAGTCGGTGAGCGTCCAGAAGAAGTAACTGATATTCGTCGTCATATTGACCGCATTACATCTGGCAAAGGTGAAGTTGCGGCCAGTAATTTTGATGAATCAGCAGAAGATCAATGTCGCGTCGCTGAGTTAGCACTCGAAAAAGCAAAGCGCATGGTTGAAGTCGGTAAAGATGTGATGATCTTGCTCGACTCAATTACGCGGTTGGCTCGTGCCTATAACTTATCGATTCCGACCTCTGGAAGAACACTGTCTGGTGGATTTGACCCAGCGGCACTATTCCCACCAAAGAAGTTCTTTGGTGCTGCTCGTAACTTCGAGATTCAAGGATCATTGACGATTATCGGTACAGCTTTAGTTGATACTGGTTCTCGTATGGATGATTTGATTTACGAAGAGTTTAAAGGAACCGGTAACCAAGAAGTGCACTTAGATCGTAAGTTGGCTGAGCGCCGTATTCATCCTTCAATCGATGTCCAACGCTCTGGTACGCGCCGCGATGACTTGCTGATCGATGGTATTACCTATCAATCAATCGCAACGTTACACCGTATGCTCGACGTTTTTGATCGAGAAGAGCGTACCCCAATGTTGATCGAACAACTCAAGAAATCTAAATCAAACAAAGAGTTCTTAGCTTCACTTAAAGTTAGTTAACATTCCCGCCCGCCACCTCTTTCGGTTTTTGATCGGGTAGAGGCAGCTGTGAGCGCAAATGGTACACTATATGAGCATGGTTAGTTTTAAGTCTTTACCAGAATTTGCTTTTTTTACTGAAGTTCGTGCCTTCGGCAAGTTTTTAATTTGGTACGTACGGACGCGTAGTTACAACTGGTTTAAGCGTTTTGAACTAGCCAAAGATGCGATTGTTGATTTGCTGTACCAGAAGAGAGGTCGCTACGTGCGGCCATTTTTGCACCTGGGCACCATTGTTTTGATTTTCTTGTTTATTACCACAGGACCGGTTTTATTCTCTGGTGATGAAGAAGATAAACGAGCAGAAACAGGAATCCTAGCTTCCACCGCCTACGGCTCTTCAATTTACACCCAACAGGCTGAGGAGGTGCGGGAGTTCCGGGGTGGAGAAGTGATTACACATATTGTGACTGAAGGTGAAACTTTATCGACAATTGCACTGCGCTATGGCTTAGGCGTCTCGACAATTCTTTGGGAAAATAAGATTACCGAAAAAACCCCACTAAAACCCGGCATGGAACTAAAGATTTTGCCAGTCGATGGAGTGCGTCACCAGGTACAACGAGGTGAAACGATTTACACGATTGCCAAAAAGTATGGCTTGGAGGGTTCGCAAGCACAGGTGATCGTTGACTATCCATTTAATGAATTCTTGAATGATGAAACATTTGAACTGGCGACTGGTCAGTACTTGATGGTGCCAGATGGTGTGATGCCACAAGCTGTTGCTTCAAGACCAACTTCACCAGTCATCAAAATTGAGCCAGGTACAGCAGGTGGCTCAGGCAGTTTCATCTGGCCAGCGGCCGGTATGATTACGCAGGGTTATCGGTTCTATCACAAGGCTATAGATATTGCGAATCGATCAGCAGGTCCAATCATCGCTGCTGATAGTGGTGTGGTCATTGCTGCTGGTTGGGATTCCTCAGGCTATGGTAATCGGATTATGGTCGATCACGGTAATGGGTATATTACACTTTATGGACATTTAAGTGTGCTGCAAGTCAGCGCTGGCCAACGCGTCAATCGTGGTGATGTGATGGGGCAGATGGGAAGTACTGGTCGCTCAACTGGTACTCACTTGCACTTTGAGATTCGTCAAGGAAGTGTCTTGCTTAATCCACAGAGTTTCCTGAAATAAGTCGAGTAGCACTCTATTTTAACAGACGCTCGCCAACAGCTCGCTTCGTAGTCAGTCTATTCAGGACTGCTCACACAATTCCACTGTTACCAATGACGACTTCCTAAGACTGTAAAAACAGAATGCTACTCTCAATTAGTTGCTAGGTCGGATTTCTGAAACTCCTGAATCAAACTGATTCACTACAAATAATTAGAAAACTGCGATTGAACGCGATTACTCAAGCATAATTACCAGATCTGAAGTAGAATACAGGGTAGTGAAACTTCCAAGTTTTTGAATGACAAGCCTGGAAGTACCAGCTCAGTGAGAAATACATATGACAGATTTAATCTTTTTACATATTAAAGCCGGCAAGGGTGGCGATGGACGAGTTTCGTTCCGTCGTGAGAAGTACATGCCCAAGGGTGGCCCAGATGGTGGCGATGGTGGCAATGGCGGCAGTATCTACATCCGCGGGGTAGCAGGCGAGACGACGCTGCGCTGGTATGCTGGCAAGAAACACTTTATTGCAGATGCTGGTGCCTATGGTGGTGGCAGTAACTGCGCAGGCAAGAGCGCTGATGACATTGTTCTCGAGGTACCACTCGGTACGGTGATCTGGCAGTTGAGTGAAAATAACATTGGGCATCGGCGCAGATTAATGAATGGTGGCTTTGAAGCACTCAAAAAAGACCAAATAGAACGCGAAACATATGTCTTGGAAAAAGAAGGGCAGGCTCCGCCCGAGCGGACACCCGATGATGTCTTTGAACCAGAAGCCTTAGCAACCTATCAAGCCGAGCGTTTCGACCCAGAGCGATCAGGTGTCGTAAAACTTGTCGAGATTACTGAACACGGCCAGGAATTTTTATTGGCCCAGGGTGGCTTGGGCGGCAGAGGTAACGATGCCTACAAGTCTTCAGTGAACCAAGCACCGCTACAAGCTCAATACGGTACTTTTGGTGAAGAACGGCTGATTGCCTTGGAGCTGCGACTGTTGGCGGATGTGGGCCTGGTAGGCTTCCCTAATGCGGGCAAGAGTACCCTGTTGTCAGTCTTGACCAAAGCGCGCCCCAAAGTTGGCTCGTATCCCTTTACAACGCTCGAACCAAACTTAGGGATCATGCACGACGACGTTTCTGGCAAAGAGCTCGTGCTGGCCGACATTCCTGGATTGATCGAAGGGGCCAGCGAAGGCAAGGGCTTGGGCTTTGAGTTTTTACGTCACGTCAAAAATAGTTCTGCGCTCTTATATTTGCTGAGTTTGGAAGAAGCAACGGTCTTTGATGAGACGTTGAGCAATGAAGAGAAAGCCCAGCTGCTCTTTGAGCAGTACCAAACACTCTACAAGGAAATTGAGGCGTTTGATCCCCAACTAGCCAAAAAGCGATCGCTTTTGAGTATTAGCAAAATAGATATATACAGTACTGAGCTTATTGATTCGATTAGATCTTATTTCAAGCGGAAATCGCATAGTTTGATGTTTTTTAGCTCAGCTACGGGCGTGGGGATGAGCGAGCTTAAACAGGCTGTTGTTTCGATGGTTGATAAACAGTAACCCACTTTTCAGCGGCCTTTCAAAGGTCGGCAATAATCTAGCAATTGGTTTTAAAACGGAGTTGCGCGGTGCGTGTGTTACGTTGTACCAACAAAAAAGTGAGTGGTATGGTTAGTACGCACTCACTTCTAATTGTATTTCATGTTACGTTCTTGTAATCAAACAAGGATACTTTGCGTTCAACTACGGTGTAGTTGTGTCAGCTGGTGGATTAGCCTCATTCTGCTGACCTAAATCCGTCTCTGTTGGCTGTGGAGGAGGATTGGTTAGTTCAGCATCTGATGGGTTGCTAATGACGTCATTACTGTTCTCTAAGCTGGAGTCGAGTAGAGAAGGGCTAGTTGTACCGCCAGTTTGTGTAGCTTGACCTTGGCCTGTTGGCTGTCCAGTACCTGCTTCATCAGCTGGTGGCTTTGGCATGGCTGCAATCATCTTTTCTACTTCGGCCAGTTCTTCAGTCACTTTGGTGTAGTCTTCTGAAGTAGGATCGAGTAACGGCAGTAATGCTTGGTAGGCAACCTTAGCATTTTCGTAGTCCTTGAGCTGCACTAACGTGTAGGCCAAGTTGTAGTACGCAAGTGGAAAGTCTCTCTTGATAGTAATCGCTTGGTTGAAGACATTTGCTGCTTCAGAGAACTTTTCCTGACCTAGCAGTAAGCCACCCAGTGAGACCCGAAGTCCAGGGTTGGTTGGATCGTTCTCGATTGACTGAACGTATGCTTGTAAAGCAAACTCTTCAGCTTGCTCGGCAGCACCGATCATGTTTTGGTAGACTTGTGCCAAGACGATCGTGTTTTGAGCATCGAGTGGGTCGAGGAGGACAGCAGAGCGAGCCTCTCGGACAGCTTGTTGGAGCAACTGACCAACTTGCTCTTTTTCAGCTTCAGTGATGTCGGTCTTTTGAGCCAACGCAGAAGCGATTGTCAGGTTGGTAATCGCATACTGTCGGCGGTAACTATCTAGGTATGGATTGAGCGTGACTGCTTGTTGTTGTTTTTCATAGGCAGTGACGATGTCTTCAGCTTCAGCAGCTTTCGCAGAGTCAAAGAAAGCGACACTGGCCGCATACGCCCGACCGACGAAGTATCCAGACGCCGCTAAGATTGCTATGATTATCGCTGCAGTAAAGTAGATTGGGAACGCAACCTGCTTAGCTGGGGCATTGAATGGATTGTCTTGTGTATCCATCGTCATAGTCAAAGCCTGGAAGCGCATCACTGGTAGTGAACCGTGCATACTAGCGATCAAAGCGACAAACAACACAGCTTGAATGATCAGGATAATGATATGTGTTGGCAAGATCAGTTGGAAGAAAATACTGGTCAGCAACATGATCGCGATTACTTTGGTCTCAGGATCACGAGTGGTGCGACTGAGTTTAAAGACTCGGAAGACGACGATCAACCAAGTGATCAGTCCAATGAAGCCAGTAGTGGTGAGCAGCGTCAATGGCATGTTGCTCGCTTGATTGAAGGAGTACTCCCATTGAGTTGTACTATTGACCCAGACAGGTTTGAAACGAGTATATAAGTTGTTGTAAGAGGCAGGTCCGCCACCGATCAAGGCTGCTCGAGGTGAACGAATCGTGTCCAGTGCAACTGACCAACTTGAATTCCAAGAAGGAATTACTTGAGCACCTGGTTTACCAGGCAGAAGTGACCAGCCTAGAACAGCAATTCCACAAAGGATAATCGGGAAAAGCACCGCAGTCATTTGAGTAATATTTTTCTTGAGGACACTGTACGCAGCTAAGCCAACAGCGGTAATCACCAAGAACTGGAATGCAAATAACGAATTGACTGCAACGTTGAAGCTCAAGTCGGTAGGAATCTGCAGGCCAGTCAGTGTATTAAGGAGATTGGCAGGGCCAAACTTGAAGATTTGTGTAATAGAGAAGAGTGTCAGTACGGCACTAGTCACACCTGCAACCGGCAGTAGTAAATCACCCAACTTTTTGTTGGTTGTCGTACTCGCAAAAAGCACGAAGCCCAACATCAGTAGGAATGCACCACCAAAACGGTACAGTGCTTCGACTGGGTAGTTATTGGTGAAAAAGGTAGAAGCGGCCATCGCTACACCAAACACAATTAATGGAATAGTGATTGGAGAAAGTACGAACTCGATGGTTTTCTTTTGAATAGAGTAGATGACAAAACTTACTCCAAGTAAAAAAGTTCCAATAAAGAAGATCAACATTTTTGTCTGGGTTACAAAGTCATCACTGATCGGAAGAATTAAGACGACACTTAATACTAGCGTCGCTAACACTAAGTAGTTGCTAATGGTGCTGATGAGAGTGGAACTACGGGACAGCATAAAAAATCCTCATTTGGATGGTAACTTTTAATCTATGATCATTTAAGCAGAGTACGTCTGCCATTGTAAAGTAGATCTTTCTCTGGCTGAAAAGTGGCACGATTTTGTCACGATGTGGTATACTCTACCCATGTACACACCAAAATTTACCATTACTCAAGAAATTAATACTAGAATTGCAAAAATTGAGCGACTGCGAGCTTTGACAGATTATGCTCATATCTCACCAGCGTTAGCAGCTCAGCTGAGATTCAGAGCCACCGTAGCGTCAGTTCATGGCTCCACGGCAATT
>CAYUES010000033.1:5823-14199 GCA_964443885.1 uncultured Pseudomonadales bacterium | reverse complement strand
CTACATCGCTTGGCTAAAAAAACACACCATTTCCACCTTGGTGTTGATGATTCTGCCACTCGCGGTTTTAGATCATTACTTAGCGACACTCCAGAGTGGCTTACTCCTAACAGTGATTGCAGTCTCGTATTTCTCCCACTTTAGTAGGAGAAAGTAGATCTGGCAGATCAGCAATAATTTTTCAATTAGTATGAAAAGCTGAGTGATACCAGCGCGGGACAGTCAGGTGTGGTTATGGAAGCACAATTACGGGCGTTGGGGTTGGCGTCGCCTCAGGAGTAGGAGTTGGGGTAGGCTCTGGTGTTGGATCAGGTTTCTTCCAGTTTTCACCCTTTGTACCAATCTTGACATGATTACTCTCGTTTTCTTTGCCTGACTTAGACTTCACCTTGGCCCAAAGTTCATACTGTCCCTTGGGAAGATTAATCTTGCCTTTGTATTCATTGCTATTGATTGTTTCACGTAAGGCACCATTTACCCATAATTCAATCTTTTCAATGCCATCACCTGAATCAGCTTTAATCTCGACTTCAATATCTTCACCTTCGTAAGTACGTTCATTGCCCGGTTGTTTCAGCTCGACATAAATATCACTTTGGCCACCACCACAGTACTCGGTTGGTGGTTTAAAACGACCGTCTTCCTGGGCGTTTGCCCAGATCGCAATCGCATCCTGCCAGCGATTCACGCCATCTTTGCTGACGGGATCTTCTTCCTTCATCACAATGAACTCTTTTTCTTCGTAGTCGCCTGAAGCAATCTTGGCATCGGTGGCCAATTTGTTTTCGCCACGACACAGTTTGAGCTTGGTATGGATCATGTCGGGCAGAGCAGGGAGCGTGCCTTTGATGACGTACTCGGTCTTTTTAGGAAACTCATCGTGCGCTGGATACCCAGAAATTGCGTCAACTTCAACTTGTTCCACACCACTTGGGACTTCCCAATCAGGTGTACCGTACTTGTCGCTTTCAATCGCGGCCAACATAATCTGGCGCCAGATCGGGGTTGCACCGGAAACACCGGAAGCCACGCTCTTCATTGCGCTGTTATCGTTGTTACCCACCCAAGCGCCCACTAAGATTTCACTTGACCATCCCACAGCCCAGTTGTCGCGTTGGTCGTTGGTGGTACCGGTTTTGACGGCCACGTTGGGGTTGATGTTGAGGAGCGAGCGCGTGCCGAAGGCGATCGCGCGAGCGTTATTGTCAGATAAAATATGATTAATCAAGAACGACTCTTCAGGAGACATCACCGTTGGACCTGGCACATTTTTGTGCTCGTAAATAACTCGACCATTTTTGTCTTCAACTTTCAAAATCGAAACAGGCTCAACCCGTGTGCCACCGTTGGCAAATGAGCTATAGGCAGTGGCGGTATTGATCAAGTGCACTTCTGCACCACCCAGAGTAACAGCCAAGCCAAAGTTTCGCAGATTCTCTGGGGTGGACTCGAGTGTTACGAAGCCCATTTGATAGGCTTGGTCTAAGAAGCTAGGTAAACCCACGATCGCCACCGCTTTGACCGCCGAGATGTTGAGTGAACTACCAAGAGCATTGCGCAGACTGACTGGGCCACGGAACTTACCGTCGTAGTTATTGGGCTCGTAGGCTTTTTGCTTACTATCTTCGACAAACGTAGTTGGTACATCAGCCAAAATACTCGCTGGCGTGTATCCCTGGCGAAGGAGCATCAAGTAGGTGACTGGCTTGATCGAAGAACCGGGTTGGCGGAAACCATCGACTGCCACGTTAAACTGTCCATCAATTTCTTTACTATTGAACTCTTTACTACCCACCATCGCGATAATTTCACCGGTACGCGGGTTCATTACCATCACCGCACCATTAGTAATGTTAACGTTTTTAACTTTTTCAATTTCGTCATAGACGATTTGCTGTGACTTTTGTTGTAGATCAAGATCCAGCGAAGTAGTTACTTTATAGCCGGCATTATCAACATTTTCTTCACCATACATTTCAGCCAGTTGATCACGAACATAGAAAACAAAGTGAGGTGCTTCAATATTTACTTCTTTACCTGAAAACTGCACCAGATCCAGATCTGTCAAAGCCTGTTCATAAGAAAGTTCTGTTAAGTAGCCGTCTTCCATCATCCGTCGCAACACACCGCGAGTACGAATCTTCCAGAGAAGTTCGCCATTTTCATCGGTTTTACCTGCATATGGAGAGTAGGCACTGGGCCGTTGTGGCAGACCAGCCAAAATTGCACCCTCGAGCACCGATAAATCTGAAACTGATTTATTGAAGTAGACCTCTGCCGCCGTCCCAATACCGACCGCAGTTCCACCGTATGGAATTTCATTGAGGTACATTTCCAAGATTTCATCTTTAGTGAAGGTACGCTCGATCTGCATCGATAACACAAACTCTTTGAACTTACGAGTCAAGCTACGCTCGTTGGTCAGCAACACAATCTTCACCAACTGTTGGGTAAGGGTAGAGCCACCGACAACTCGACCTTGTTTGAAGATATAGTTGTAGGGAATACGAACCACCGTCAGTAAATCAAAGCCTTGGTGTTTGTAAAAATCCTTATCTTCAGTGGCGATGGTGGCCTGGCGAACGTGTTCAGGAATTTGATCAATTTTGACTGGCGTCCGACGCTCGTCGGAGTATAGATCATATAAAAACTTGCCTTCACGATCCATCAGTTGGGTACTAAACCCAGTTTTGCGAACGACTTCACCAGGTTTGGGAAGTTGTCTGGAGTAGTAGGCAAACAGCACAAAAAAGGCAACGATACCGAGCGCAACTGCGCCAATAAATGCCAAGGCGCCAAACCGAACTACCTTAACCCAAAACAACTTACGTTGTGCCTGGGACATTCGTTCTGGAGCTAGTCGTGAACTGCCTTTAAAACCGTGTTTTGCCATAAGTGAGTCAACGCGATCTTGCGCAATGATTAATTTGTCCGACAAGTAATCTTGTGCTTGGGCCGCAGTATTTTTAATCTTTGCAAAAAAAGACATACCTTTCAAGTATACCTGATTCGGTTCGCATGTAGCCAGGAGGAGAAATTTGACACGACTGCTGATTTCCAACTCCTGGCCAATTAATTGCTGTAAATTACGTAATTAACCTGTTGTAGTGTAGATTGCTGGCATTTGAGCACCTGATTGAAGCAGTTTTGCATCAAGAGAAGCTAGCGGCATTACTCTAGCTGAAGTTTCTAACTTCTCGTATATATGAATAATTGCTGGAGCTAGTAGTTTATAGATATCACTAACTAAAACCGTTTTTTCTTGTAACATCGATGGAACTAAATCCAAAACTGTTTGTTCAAGATATTTTTTTAATCCGATAGCAACCGTTGTTGTTGTCCCGACCTCTGCAATTAACGTATCCATTAAAGTGATGGCAGCTTGAGAATTTTTACGTAGCACACGATCTCTTATTGATTCTGTTTTTTCTTCCTTTGATACAGCTTGAGCGTTTGCAACACCTGTGAGTAATTGTGTCTGCAACATCAGAGCATACCATTCAACAACTGGATGGTTGCTCTCCATACGATCTTCAATTTTTTCCATATTTTTTGGCATAAATTCCTTTCGTGCCCAACAAAAAAGCCCCCGACGTGCGGGGGCTTGGTTTTTACTATTTTTAGTACACTACCATTTGCTCCCGCGTTTCGCGTAAGTAAAACAATAGTTGAAAGTGAAAACACTTGGTTTGTACATGTCTGCTCATTGTACAAAAAATAACTTGATCTGCAAGGCCTAATTAGTCTGGTTGGCTACCAGCACAAGAAAGATTACAAGATTTCCTTCCCCAGGAGAAATAAAGTTGCGGTACAATAAACGATCATATGTCAGACTCAGCAGCTTTACCAGCTTTATTAACGCGCGGCGTCGAACAGATCGTGCCCGGCGCAGATGCATTACAAAAAGTGATGAGTGAGAAGAAAATTCGCGTCTACTTGGGGATCGATCCAACTGGTGCATTTTTGACGCTCGGCCACAGTGTGGTGTTGCGTAAACTCCAACAGTTCGCTGATGCAGGACACGAAGTGATTATGTTGATTGGCAATGGTACGGTGCGGATTGGTGATCCAACCGGCCGCGACACAACTCGACCAGAACTGACTGATGAGCAAATTCAGGCCAACTTCAAAGACTGGAAAGCTCAAGCTAGTAAAATCTTAGACTTCAATAAAATCGAGATTCGCTACAACGGCGACTGGCTGGATCAGCTCAAGTACGTCGACATGATTAAACTGATGGCGCAAACCACAGTTCAACAACTTACCGAGCGCGACATGTTCCAAGAGCGTATCAAAAAAGGCTTGCCAATTCACGGACATGAACTTTTGTACCCATTACTGCAAGGGTACGACTCGGTGGCGATGGATGTGGACTTAGAAATTGGTGGCAGCGATCAACTGTTTAATATGTTGATGGGTCGGCATTTACAACGCACCATGAATAACCGTGAAAAGTGGGTCCTGACTACACCAATCATCAACGGCACAGATGGTCGCAAAATGAGCAAATCGTACGGTAATTATGTGGCTTTGACAGATGCACCAAATGAGATGTTTGGCAAATTAATGTCGATTGCTGATGAGCAAATTATCGAGTACTTCACGCTGCTCACTGACACGCCACTCGATGAAATCGAGACTATCAAAACTAAAATTGCACAAGGTGAAAACCCAATGCAGTACAAAAAACAGTTGGCTTTCACAATCACACAGATGTACCACGACACGGCAGCGGCAGAGAGTGCCCAAGAAAACTTCCAAAAAACCGTCCAAGAGAGAAGCGTACCTGATGAAGTGCCCGTTGTGCAAGTAAGTGCAGACAAAATGACGCTGCTTGATTTACTCGTACTCTGTGCGCCAGATCAAAGTAAAAGCGACTTGCGTCGATTAATCGAACAAGGTGGCGTTTCATTTGCAGATCGTGAAGAGAAATTGACTGACGCAGCAGCTGAGATTACACTAGAAAACGACGCTATCTTAAAAGTTGGTAAGCGCAAGTACTTTAAGATTCAGAAATAGTTGTAACAAAGCATAGCTGTGGGCAATCTTGCGAAGTACCAGTGCTCAAGTTAGTCAGGAACATTATGTCCAAACACACCCGCGATATTATTGTCAAAGTTTTTGCAATTGTGGCGATTCTCTCGCTCCTGCTTGGTAGTCTGGCTGGTAGCTTACTAACACTGTTCTAAAGATGTACACACTTTCCACACCCATTTCTCATGTCCGCGGCGTCGGCGAGATGCTGTCAGCGCGCCTGGCAGAGTACGGTATTACCACTGTCCTCGATTTATTATTGCAACTTCCGCTGAATTATCGGGACTACTCCCAGTTTGTGACTATTGCTGATCTCGAGCCAGGGCAGACCGTCACGATTCAAGCTGAAGTTCTCAAAGTTACCCGGATATATAAATCCAAACGCCCGATGACTACCGTCAGCGTGGCTGATCAAACGGGCAAAATCACGCTCTACTGGTTTAATAATCGCTTTGTCTCGCAGACGCTTAGAGAAGGTGAGACGTATCTTTTCAGTGGAATTGTGACCGATCGCAAAACATTTGTTCAGCCATCTTTTGAGAAAATTAGTACTGGTGAATCAATACATACTGGCCGCTTGGTACCAAGCTATACCCGCACGATGGAAGTTGCCCAAGGGACGTTGCGACGGATTTTGAAAGAAATTATTGATAACTTGATAGAGAAGTGGCCTGAGAAAGCACCGCCCGACCCGCTCCAAGCAATTTCTCCAGATCTTCCTTCACGCGTTGAAACCTTCAAACAGCTGCACTTCCCTGAAACCGATCAAAAAGTAATTGCAGCACGGGAACGGCTGGCACTCGAAGAACTGCTGGGACTGATTCAGTATTCTCAAACCATCAAAAACGAGTGGGCAGACTCGACGAGTGGCGTGGCAATTGCGCAGTCAGAACCAATCGTGCCTGACAGTATCCCGTTTGCGCTCACACACGCTCAACACCGAGTGATTGGCGAAGTTTTGGCTGATCTGCAGAAGTCAGCGCCGATGAACCGCTTACTGCAAGGGGATGTTGGCTCGGGAAAAACAGTGGTGGCTGGTGTGGCCGCACTGCAAACTCTGCGCGCCGGACAGCATGCGGCGCTGATTGCTCCGACCAAAATCCTGGCAGAGCAACACTTTCAGACACTCAGTAAGTTGTTTCCTTCGATGCCGGTTTCACTCGTCGTCAGTGGCAAGAAAAACTTTCCCAATCCTGACAAACCATTTTTGTGGATCGGCACGCACGCGCTGATTAATAAACTGCCAGCTTTGAAGCCTGGACTGGTGATCTATGATGAACAACAGCGGTTTGGAGTAGGGCAGCGTTCACAGGTGCAAGAGCTCACGCCACGCCCGCATTTACTCACCATGACCGCCACGCCAATCCCACGGACGCTGCTGCTCACTTTGTTTTCACATCTTTCACTATCTGTAATTGATGAACTACCAGCCAATCGGTTGCCCACCAAAACCTGGGTGCTAACTGAAACAAAACGGGCAGACATGTATGACTGGCTCAAAGAACAGATCGAGCAGTCTGGACATACCTTCCAAGTCTTGATCGTTTGTCCGTTTATCGATCCTTCTGAAGTGCCTGAGTTTGAAAAGGTCGCTTGCGCCACCGAGATGTTTGCCAAGATTAAAAAAGAGTTTAAAGGATTGGCAAAGGTCGGACTCCTCCATGGGCGTCAATCTGTTGAAGAAAAAATCGCTGTCACCAGCGAGCTGTTTAGTAACGAGCTCGATATCTTGGTAACAACGCCGATTGTGGAAGTTGGGATTGATTTGCCGCAAGCGAGTGCGATAGTGATCGAGTCGGCGGAGCGCTACGGCATGGCCAGCCTCCACCAGTTGCGAGGGCGCGTCGGGCGGGCAGGCCAGCAAGGCTACTGCAATCTTTTCACGAGCAACAATAAACCTATCAAACGACTTGAGTTTTTCTCTCAAACCCTGGATGGCCAAAAGCTGGCAGAACTAGATCTGGAAAACCGCGGAGCAGGGGACTTATTTGGCACCGCACAACACGGCTTTAGTCAACTAAAGTACGGCAGCTGGACCAATTTACAACTGATTAGTACCGCCCAACAAATTGCTCCCCAACTTCCCAAAGATTGGCAGCCGCTTATACAACCGCAAAATCTGCCAGAATCCAGCCCGCTGGCAAACTAGCCGCTGATTTACTTGCAGTACGCACTACATACCAGCAACTTGAATCTTCTTGAGTTTCGCGGTACAATCACGCCTTGTCCTACTTAAAATTCGTATCTATACTTAAGAAGCAAGGAACTTTATGGGAGCGCATCCAAAGAATAAAATTACTAGTGTCGAGCGCGGTAAACGCCGAGCTGGTAATACACCAAAACTAAAAAGAGATCACAATGTAGTTTCAATTCCACTTCACAAACGTGGTCTTGTTGCTAGTATCTTGAGAAAAATCGGCGTCACTACTCCTGGTGCTACACCAGAAGTAGAATCTGAAAAGAAACACGTGACCGATCAACAAGCAGTGGCAGGACAAGCACCTGTGGCTCAAAAAACTGCCAAACCAGCTCCACAATCAGTACCCAAAGCAACAGTAAAAAGAACTCAACATAAGGGATAAATGCTAGATCCCCGGCATGAACGTCGTGTCAGGTTACTGCAAAAGCTGTTTGCCTGCACGTTTATTCCTGGAAATTTAGAACGCTGTTTACAAGAAACTACTGAAGAGGAGTTTTTAGAATTGTTGCGGGAATTGCCTGAACTTGATGCGGAAATTGTCAAAGTAGCTCCTGAGCGACCATTAGCTGATATTAACAAAGTTGATCTTGCTATTTTACGCCTAATTATGTTTGAATCTAAACATAAGAAGACGCCCAAGAAAGTCTTACTCAATGAAGCGGTCGAACTGGCCAAGTTGTTTGGCAGCGATGGCTCATCAAAGTTTGTAAATGGGGCGTTGGCACGGCTGCTGCTAGACGAAGAGCAAGAGTCCGTATAGTATCAACTAACTGCACTTGAACACCTGATTGGACACTACTATGAAAACGCACAGTGAGATGAACACGCATAGTGAGATTTTTGAGCAGCTCCGTGACATTATTGCCGAGGAAACTGGCAATGACCCTGCAAGTATTACTCCTGACTCTGACTTGATCGAAGACTTGAGTTTAGAAATTGAAACCAATTTGCTGCCAATTATTAAACGAATTAATAAAGAATTTGAGATCACACTCAGCCCTAAAGAACTCTTGGGTCCTGTCGCAGTCGCCGAGACCGTGAATGACATCCTGATTAGAGTAATTGATGAAGTTGAGTATGGTGACTAACAAACACTTGTCGAAACAAATAACCTGTCCACACGTATAAAACATTTAGTATGC
>CAYUES010000033.1:0-5813 GCA_964443885.1 uncultured Pseudomonadales bacterium | reverse complement strand
CAACACTCAACTTTTTGAAACAGCACTGACTCATCGCAGTGCCTTAAACGAGAAGGGCAGTAGCCTCAGTGAATCCAATGAACGCCTAGAGTTCTTGGGTGATGCTGTACTAGAATTGGTTGCTACTGAGTTTTTATACCGCAAATTTCCCGCTGAACCAGAAGGTATCTTGACGGCTTATCGTAGTGCTTTGGTCAAAACTACCAGTCTCGCCACGGTGGCCGAAAAATTGGGACTGGGACTCCAGCTCAAGATGAGCAAAGGCGAAGAGGCGACTGGCGGGCGCAATAATCCGAGTTTGTTGGCAGATACCCTTGAAGCAGTGATTGGCGCTTTGTACTTAGATCAAGGTTTTGAAACTTGTGTCAAGTTTTTGGAAGAAGAGTTATTTACGAGCCTCGATACGATTTTAGAGCAACGCCTCTACAAAGATCCCAAGAGTGAGTTACAAGAAAGAGTGCAAGCTCAAGGCTTTGAAACCCCAAGTTACGAAGTGGTGAGTGAGACAGGACCAGATCACAGTAAAGAGTTTACCGTGGCGGTGTATGTCGGTACTGAAGTGGCCGGGCAGGGGATGGGCAAGAGTAAGCAGCAAGCACAACAAGCCGCCGCCCAAGTGGCACTGGTGAAGTTTCCGTAAGAATAACTGTGTTTGTATACCCGTAGCTGTTCCAATTTATCCTCAACAGTACTCCACAACCCACCACTTGAGGATCTAGACTTTCTCTAGTATAATTCGTACGTCTTAGCCTTATTTGATAACAAAGGCCAAACGTAGGAAAGAAACATACAATATGTTGAAAATTAAATTAGCTCGCTTCGGCAAGCGCAACCAACCACATTATCGGATCGTTGTCATCGAAGCAAAATCAAAACGCGATGGTCAATACACTGCCAACTTAGGTCACTACGCCCCAACCGAGACTCCTAAAACTCTCCAAGTTGACGTCGAAGCATACGCCGAGTGGCTCCGCAAAGGTGCACAACCTACCGAAACTGTCAGTAGTTTAGTTGAGCGCTTCAAATCTGGTAATCCATTCCCAGAACGCCCAAAGTCTCTTTCTAAAAAAGCAAAAGCCAAACAAGCTGCTCAAACCAAAGCTGACGATGATGCTAAAACAGCCGCTGCAGAAGCTGCTGCAAAGCCAGCTGAAACTGCACCTGAAGCAACTGATGCAACCGTCGAAGCTACCGCACCAGAAGTAATCACTGAAGAAACCGCCGAAACTTCACCTTCAGAAGCTACTACAGAAAGTAACTAATCCATGAAAAATCTCTTAGAATTCATCATTATTCACTTAGTAGAACATCCAGAAGACGTCAAGATTGACGAAGTTCAAGATGAGCAGGGCATGGTCTACACCATCACTGTTAATCAAGAAGATATTGGTCGGATCATTGGAAAGGGTGGCTCTGTCATTCATTCTATCCGCAATATTACACGGATTCGTGCCATCAAAGAGGGCATTCGCGCTAAAATCGTGATCGCTGACTCAGAAGCACCAGTTGCTCCAACTCCTCAAGAGTAGTTTCTACAATTGATATTCTCTTCACTGAGACGTTCGCCAATAGCTCACTTCGTAGTCGGTCTATTCATGGCTTCGTGGTACTTCATCACGACAATGACGACCTCCTAAGACTCAGTTCAAATAATAGCAAATGTAGAGTTGCTTGTTTTAATTCGTCTTAGAAAATTGAGTATCCAACGATAGTACTTACAGTGTCGGCGTAGCTACTGGTGTTGGGACAGGAACAGGCGTGGTCGTTGCAGCTTCTTCAGCCTCGGCTGCCGATTGAGCATTCAGCAGGTCTTGGAGTTGCTGCAGGTCATTAGTAACACTCACCTTAAACAAATCATCCAAACCACCGCCTCGCACCTCTGTTTGATCAGGCACATTAATTGGGGCAAAAGCAGCCAAGGCAGCCAACACTGTTTGTTCAGCCGTAGCCAAGACTGGCAGCGGTGTATCAACTCGCACCGCAATTGATTGGGTAAAGTAGTACGTTTCTGTCGTCAAGTTTGCAGTAAAGCGCTGATCAGCATCGGCGGCTTTGCTTTCATCAAGTTGACCAGCCAGCTGCATCTCTGTAACAGTCGTAAAAGGTGAGACTCGTTCGACTTGAATAATAAAGTCCTGAACTTGTTTGAATGATCCAGCAATCTCCAGATTCACCGTTAATGATTCGTATGCTTTGTTAACTTTCTTTGTAGTAGCGATAGTTGAATCTGAAGCAACGATACCGGGAGACAGATCAAAGGAAGAAATCTGGACACCAGTATTTTGCGAAACGGTACTCAAACTCATCAATAACTCAAGCAGTGGCTTTCTTGAAGGCAGCGCTTTATCGACAATATCTATTTGTGCATACTCGGCGGTAGCTGGAATACTCTCTAGTGCATTCAACTTTTTCGTTAATCTCTCGGTGTTAGGCTTCTCAGCTTGCAACTTATTGTAGGTAGAGTAACTTTCTCTAAATTGAGGAATTAGTAAAGCTAGGATCAGCACTAAAACTAGTAGTCCAATTGCAATAGAGTACAACAAGTACTGCCGCGTGCTCATTAAAATTCGTAAGTTTAACTTATCAACTTGCATTCAAGTTCCTTTATTCTTCAGGCACAGCTTCTACAGCTGCTGGTTCAAGATCATCTACTGGCAAACCATCGACATTTTGCGTTGATTCTGGAATGATATCTTCAATACGTTGTCCAGAAAGTAAAATTGAGACCTTCATGGTATATCCACCGGAGTCTTTTCTCCCTAGGTTACTTTTTTGCAGCGTAGGATAGCGTTCAGCAATTTCTGCTCCATTCATGACTTCAAAAACACGCTCCATTACAAAAATATTTGTTGTATCAAGACTAAACGTTAATTCCTCTGTATCAGCACTATAATCTAGTTGGCTAATAACTACATCTTCATTAAATAAATTACTAAAGTACTCAAGTGTTTCTTGCTTTTCTTTACGCTTCCCAAACAAGTCAGTAAGTGTTTTCAGCTTGAAAGAGAATATCGTGAATGATTTTTCTATTTCTTCCTTGCTGACAATAGCAGCTTTGAGTTGTTGCTGTTGCGCAGTCACTTGGCGTAATTGATATAAGAGGAAGAGGCGAACAAACACTACGACCAGTACGAGGACAATTGAAATACTAACTGCGGCAAGTGACCAACGAAAAAACTGCCGATCCTGAATTTCTAGGCGTGAAAGATTGCGCTGGCGGTCTCTAACAAAGTTAATTGTCCTTGCCATACTTTATTCTTCCCGAGCCAACAACCCCATACAGACTGCCATAGCTGGATGGTTAACTTCTTGAGGAATAGTACCCGCAGCATTGGCGAACGGTGCAGCAACCAGTACTTCAGTACCTAGTTCATCGGTAATAAACTGCACAAAGCCGGGCAGCACCGCACTACCACCAGATAAAACGATCCGTTTGACTGATTCTTGAGGGTTCTGACTGGTGAAAAACTGCATTGCTTTGCGCAACTCTGTAACCAAGACACGCGCTGCGGGCAGGAGTGCTTCACGAACTTTGCCTTGAAACTGCGCTTCTTCTAAACCATAGGTTCGTTTGTATTGCTCACTTTGAGTAGCGTCTAGCCCGAGGGTTTGCTCGAGAGCTTTGGTAAGTAACTGGCCACCATTGAGCTGTGAAAGCACAAATCGGAGTTCACCTTGATGTACCAGTGCTAAGTTCATACTCGAAGCGCCAAGCTGTACTACGAGTGTCGTAGGATCAGTTGCTTCAAATTGAAGAGAGCGAATAACCGCCAAGATATGTGTTTCAACAATGGTAGGTTCTACGCCAAGTTGATTAAACATGCCGACAAAGCGCTCCATTAATTGTTTACGTACGCCAACGAGAAGCACACGCATTGGATTTTTCTCACCTTTTTGTGGGCGATATAAAACCTGATACTCCAGCATCAGATCTTCTGGTGGAATCGGAATGTGCTGTTCAGCTTGCCAGTTGATAGCAGAAGCAAGCTCGGCATCAGAAAGCAGAGGAATATTAATAACTTTGGTAGAAACGACTGTTTCAGGCACAGCCAGGCGGATATCAGAACGTGGCAAATCGTAATCTGAAAAAACTGTTTCAAGAATTTTGAGTAACTTCTCTTGACTGGCATCATCGGTCGGCAGAGAAATGCCCAGTGGATTGAATGTTTCAATAACACGCTTAATAACTGGTTTCTTACCAGGAACAGCGTGGATAGCTTTTATACTATAGGTACCAATATCTAGGGCAACGGCAGGCATAGAGTTCCTTATACTTTTTTAATCTTTGATCAGTGATCCTCCACTATATAGTGCATACTCGAGTACGACAGGCGGTGCAGGTTTGGTGCGAGTGACTTGAATAGCACTTTTTTCAACTGTAGCTTGTCCAACTGCAGCTTCTTCAGCAGCTTCGGAACGGATATCAAAAGCCTGGGTCAGACCGACACCTGAGACAGTGATATCAGTGCTGGCGTAGAGTGGTTTGATGCGAGCGAAGCGCATAGAAGCGTCGGGGATACCAAAACTAGTAAAGCTGACTGTGTAGGACTGAGTATATGGATTGGAGGGACTTTCTTCAGTGACTCCAGTTGTAGAAAAGCCAGCTGCTTTACCGGCATCGTAACCAGAACAGTTGGGTTTAATCGGCACGTACTGCACTTGGGAGCCACCATTTTCATAGTATAAAGCAATAATAATCGAAGCTCGGTTATTACATGCTTCACCATTTTTTGCCCACTTAAGCGTAAAAGATGAAGCACCAGAGTCTTGCAGATGCACCGTAGCTGAGCTCCCTTCACTTATATTGGTCGTAAGCCCGGATTGTGCAGTGATGGTAAAGTTGGCATCGATACCACTGGGAGCATTAACATCACTCGATTGGTACGGTCCGGAGGTTTCGGCTTGAGTGAAGTAGTCATTGTTGGAAAGGGCTTTTTCAACTCCTGTTTCGGCAGCATTAAAGACCCGAGTACTGTCTTGTTCTTGGCCACTGAGCTGGATTTCTTGGGTAGTACGAGCGGCGAGTGAGAGACCCAGGACTAAAAAGACCGCCATGATTAAAAGAATCACCACTGCAATTTGGCCTGGCTGGCCAGAGATTGGAGCAGGGGAACGAGCAGGTACTACTGAGCTGGTCCTGATGGAGTGAGCGGTCTTCTTGAGAAAAGCTGAAAATAGAATGCGCATCATAAGTCTTAGGTACTAGTACTTATGTACCATAATACAGCAGGTAAAGAAGGTGATGCAAGGGGAAGGAGTGGGTTATTTCTTTAAATCGTCAAGATATTCGGTCATGTGATTTCTTTTGTGTTCTAAGATGAGGTTTCGTACAAAGTTAGAGCGCTGTGTATGTTCTTTTCTAGCAGCCCATTTAAGATAATCATTTATCTCGGGAGCAATAAATAGATTGAATCGAACATCAATAGTATCCTTTGCGTACTCAATAGCATGTTTAAGATTTTCTTCTAAAGTATGCAGAGTATATTCAATTATTTGGAGACGATCGTTCTGGATGCCTGAAAAGTAGAATGGTTTTGAACCTGGTTGATGGAGAATAATTACAGGCTTATCTAAATCTAGCGCCATTTTTATATAAAAGCCCATTGTTAAGCTGTGAACAGTGGTTTCAATTACAAGGATATCTGCGGTTTTGATTTGTCGGCTCAAATCAATATGAGACTGTTGTATTTCTTCATCACTAAGTTGATAAAATTTCTCAGGGTCTTCACTCACAGGCAAATCATTTAAATTTTTGTGCCCGAGCAACTCAATTACACTGTAAATTTTATGATATTCAGCTCTAAACTTAGGTA
>CAYUES010000032.1:6827-14785 GCA_964443885.1 uncultured Pseudomonadales bacterium | reverse complement strand
CGAGTCCCCGGATTCAATCAAAGGGCAGCCAAACACAGGCAAGCCAGTCAAGTTTATTCGCCTCCTTAATAATCGCCTCTATCACATTGTCGCACAGTGGAAAGCAGCGGAAAAAGCCTGGCTGGTGGTCTCAGTTTGGGTACGTGGAGAGGACGACCGAGAAGCACTCAGTACAACCCTCGTCTTACTGCCATTTAGAACACTCTGGTGGATCATACGCGCAATTTTCAAACTTCCGTAAGTATGTAAACCCACAGCAAACTTACAAACTTTTCTTCACTTAAAAAAGTATCCTTTAAAAATCTTAAGATTTAATTATAAAAAAGGAAAGTATTTTGATAGAAATTAAGGACTATTCGTGTCGTTTCGAAAGTTCGGCAGAAACCCAGTAACTCCAAGTTCCCGCGATAATAAAGAACAATCCGCCAAAGATTAAGGCAAGGGTCGTTCCAATCGCACCAGATACAGGCAAGCCACTTGTTGTTGAGACACTTGCGCTTCGTGTAGAGGCTGTTCCACTCTTAGTGCTAGTGGCTGAACCACTGGCCTGAGCAGAAGAAGTTGCGCCACCAATAGGATATGGATTGTTTGAACCAAATGGAGTAGCAGTTGGTGAAGCAGTTGTAGCCTGAGCTATGGTTCGGCCAGCTGGTGGATCAACGATAAACGTTTTGGTTTCAGTGACTGTCTCACCAGAGGTTGGATCAATGTAGCTATACGTAACAGTGTGTTCACCAGGTTCAAGGTTAGCTTTGAGTTCTTCAAGATCGATCTCGAAGTTACCACTACTGTCGGTCGTGGCTTCAGTATAGATCTCGTTCTCCGAGTGAACTTCAATGGTCACTTTGACATTCGGGGCTGCTTTACCACTAATAACTGGTTGTTGGGTAGTAACGACCGGTGTTTCGGTATGATCTTCAGTCAGATCTAAAGCAAGTACCTCCACAACCGCACTATCAGTGGCGGTAGCACTCGAAGAGGCATCAAGGGAGCTGCCTAAAGCTGTCCGTGCTGAACCAGATGTTGTCATACTGGAAGCCAAATCTGCACTACTAGAAGCAGCTATGTCAGGTTCTGTGGTTGGAGAAGGAGTCGGTTCAGGTGTGGCAGTTGGTGATGCTTGTGCCAAGCCTTTGCCAAACGTAATAGTTGGTACCGGATTGGCGTCAGCTACTGGAATACTACCTTGTGCAGTTTGTGAAACTTCAACACCTTGGACGACAAGGGCTAATATCGACTCCTCAGTAAGGGTGGCATACGCACTGCCATCTGGAGTACGAGCATTTGAAAGTGGCACAGCCCAGCTACCCGTATTAGTAACGAGCGAAGACATGTCTCCAGCACCCTCAGTTTTGATATAGACAACGGCTCCTTCAGCTGGTGCCCCAGATTCAGAAGTCACAGAGCCAAAGATTGTTTTAGCCGCAGTTGGCACACCAGTTTTCTTGGCGGTTTTAATTCTGAATGTTGAACCATTATTATCAAATAAAGCTCCATCAGATGTGCCAATGACGTAGAAATAGGCGGTATCAGGTTGGAGGCCTTTCACCGTAATATGATGAAGTTTGTACTCTTCTGTGGTAGCCGAAATTTGAACTCGATCGTCAGCACTCCGCAGGTTTAACTTATCTTCATCAATACCGTACTTAACAAATGATGTCGTTGCTGCATCTGTCAGGAATGAGATGGTAAAGGTTGCATCAGTTACATTTGTAACTTTAACGTTTTTAGGGGTAGTTTCAGCAGTTGCCCGAGGTGCAAACACCCCGGCTCCTTGACCAATAAACAGAACACCAATGATAAGTGCTACAACCAGAAAGCCTAAACCAATAATAGTCGGGATCTTTCTTTGCCAGAGATTTTTAGTGGGTTGTAATGTTGTGACAGGCATGTAATAGCTTTAGCAATTAAAGAGAAGCACTACAGGAGTAGTGCCTTCTACTACTTTAGAGAAAAAAAAGTCTTGATGCAATGCGAAAAAGATACGAAGTTAACGGTCTTAACTGAGTCAAATATCTCTATTACTGTATCAAGCAATAAACTACTGTACTGCTGCAGGGGTAGGTTGGGTAGTTGGACTTGGGGTCGCAACGACTCGCGGTGTAGCTGATGGGAGTGGTTGATCAATAGGAATGATTTGCTCCTCACGGGTTCGTGGATCGATATATATTCGATAAATAGGAAAGTCAGCAAGCTCTTCATCACTAAAGACGCGTTTATTTTCTAGTGAGTTGAGCGTATCCATATTCAATGAAGGTGTTATTGGTTTAGATAGTTTCACTAATGCGGGATCAATCTGGGATTCTTTCTGTGAAGAAAAAAGTGAAACAACTGCCCAACCGATTACACAAATAAACAGTAGTACTAAAATTGTTAAAAGCTGATTTTTATGTTTGAGTGCTGCAAACTGTTTACCAACGTTCTTACGCGTTTGAGTAGCAGGGGTTGCGATAGTGGAATCTGGAGTGTTGATCATAAAGTAGGTACTCCCAAGTATGGCTGTGACACTGAAAGACTAGCTTTAAGTTTACGTTCACCACGATTTTCTTCTAGTGAAAAGGTAATAGAATCAACTATAAAAACACGGCGACTATTCTTGAGTGCTTCTACAAACGCTCTAATATCCAAATACTCTCCTGTAATAGTCAATCGAACTGGTAGGTTTACTCTACTGGGATCAACCTTAACGTTAGTTTCAACTGTTTCATCGGGGATATCTCGAACCGATAGTGTTTCAATAATGATGTTTGTTTCGCTAGCAAGTTTTTCAATGATTTTAATTGAACGAATAAGTTCTGGTTGTGGGGGAATTGCTTGCTCGAGCTGCGGTAGTTTAGGAGCAGCTTGCATATAGACTGTTTGAACCGTTTGCATTGCAACAGCTTTTTTAGATAAATCTTCAGCTAACTTAGTTTTTTCTTCACGTTCTTTAATAAGATCTGACATCGTCAATAATGTTGGCTGTATTGCAAAAATAGCTAAAAAAGTCACCAAGCCAATTGATAGCAACAATTCAAGAGAAATCATCGCAATTGGTTTTTGATAAAACCGATTAAGCGCAGCAGTAAGTTCTTTTTGTTTTAATGATGCCATATAGTCCTCAACGTTAAAGTCCTTGAGTTCTGTCTAAAATATTTACTTTTTCTTCACTCTCCTTAGTTGTATTTTTTTCCACAGTGACGACCTTCGTGTCTGCGCCAATTGAAAAATTGAAACCAGGTTGGTTTTTATCCCCTGATTCTACTCGACTGACATTTATATTAAAAAAGTCGCCAGAAAGTTGCAGATTATTTACCAGTAGATTAAATGAAGTCTGTGAAAGAGTATTTCCAGTCAAGTTAACTCGAGTCGGGGTAATGCTTAACTGTTCAAGTACGATATCTTGTGGCGTAACTCTGGAAAGATCTTGAAAAACATCAACTATATTTACTTGTGTATCAATCTGTTTAATGTCAGCCAATCTGGCTTGAACAGATGAAAACTCTTTCTCTAAAGTGCCGTATGATTCGATTGTGCGTTGGTGTCCATAAATTTCGCTGTTCAAATCATTAATTTGGCGGTCAAGTGTGAAGCGGGCTGCAAAACTAACGATCACCACTAACTCGGTAAAAATAACGATATATCGACCTGCTGATAGCGCCCACTGCAAGACTCTTCCCACTGTCGAATGGAAAAATGGATCCTTAGGAATAAGGTTGATGTTTATGGCGGCAGGCTTTTTACTCATGTCTATACACTAATACTACACTGTAGTAGTAGCGAAAGAAAAGAGTCGAGTATGTAATTTCTTAGACTTGGGTGCTCTCACCAGAGGTTTCGACAACCACTTCAGGTGATTGTGAGATGTTTTTACGAGAAGAATTAAATGAAAATAAAATAGATTTGAACATTTTAAGTTCTTTAATGTCAAAAAGAGAAGCAAAGTAGAGATAGACAACTAAGCCAATCGTACCAGTTGTAATTGTGAGGCCAATTAGCTCAATAATTCTTGATGTATCAAAGATAAGCTCGTCAAAAATTCTAAATGGTAAATAGAGGAAGACCGCCATTAAAAAGCTGGCCAGGATCATCTTAGCTTGTGGCATCCAGAAGTCACTACTATTAAAGCCGCCTACTCTGCGATGCAAGAAGAAGATCGCTAAGAATAGTTCAATTATAGCCGCCAAAGTAGTCATGAACGCCAAACCATAGACTTCCCAAGGCGTGTAGTACACAAATATGGCACTACCTGCTAAGTAAACAGCGACGCTAAACAAGGTGATGTAAAATGGTGTTCGGGTGTCGCGCAGGGCGTAGAAGGCGCGAACTAAGAGTTGGACCATCGCTTGGGCGGCTACTGAAACCGAGATAATAGCGACTGCCCAACCGGTTTCTACTGTCCGCTCCCAAGGAAAGTTGGCAGTTCCAAAGGCAAGCCGCACAATCGGCAGACGTAAAATCAAAAGCAAAACCGAGGCAGGGAACGCTAAAAAGGCAATTTGATGAATTGACTGGACGACCAACCGGCGGAAGTGTTGTAAGTCACTATGTTGCGATTCTTCAGAAAGAAATGGTAGTGATGCCTGGCTGATGGGGACACCAAATAAGCGAATCGGAATCGTCATTAAACTCAGTGCCAACTTGATGACCACAAAACTGAGGTTGCCCAGCGTGGTCGCAAAGTAGCCCAGACTCAAGTTTTGAATTTCATTAATACCAATCGTCAGGATCCGTGGTGGAGCCATCCGGAGCAGTGGTTTGACACCAGGGACATTCAAATCAAAAGTGAAACGATACCGTGAGCCAATCCGAAAAGCCGATGGCATCTGAATCAACATATGAAAGAACGCACCCATGATCACGCCAATACCCGCGGCATAAATACCGAATTGATCTGCAAACAGATAGGTCCCGAGCACAATGCCGAGGTTATAGATAATCGGCGCTAAACTTGGAATGATAAATCGCTGATACGACTGCAATGTGGCAGAAAAAACACTTGATATAGCAAAGAAAAATTGCCCAATGACCATCATCCGGGTGAGGTTAATCACGATCTGAATTTGTTCAGGAGTAAATTGATCGCCTGTCCGATACTCAGTAATGTATGGTGCCGCAAAGAACACAATACTACCCAGAATCAAAAAGGTGAGCATTAAGTAGTTTAGAATCACCGAACTCATCTGGAAAGCAGTGTCGGGATTGGTGTTCTTTAGTTTGGAAAAAATCGGAATAAAGGCAGCGGAAATTGCACCAACTGCAATCAGTTGAAACAACATATCGGGAACTTGGAAGGCAATTAGGAAGGCTTCGTAGGCTTTTTGGGAGACATCGGTGTCAAAAAACTGCCCCAATAAAATGCGTTGGCGAATTAATCCAGACAGTGAAGAAATAATGTTTGCTGCCGTAATGATGGCTGCAGCCGATAAAATGCTATTTTGTTGTTGCTCTAACCAGGCAAGGTTTTTGGAAAAAATAGATGGCAACTGGAAGCGCGATAACATAGTCTTTTATTATACCTGGTTGCTGCAGATTCTAGTATTTGAAAAAGTAAGGAATTGCGGGTATAATCCACATCCATGCCAATACTCAAGAACGCAAAAAAAGCATTACGAAGTAGCAAACGCAAAAATGCCGTGAACAGCAAGATTCGCTCTCGCTTAAAAACCGGTATTGATGCTGCAAAGAAAGCTACTTCTCCAGAAACTGTTGCAACTGCATACAGCAACATTGATCGTGCTGTTAAGAAGGGTCTCGTTCACAAAAACGCAGCCGCTCGTCTCAAATCTCAAGTCGGCAAGAAAAAAGCTGAATAACATCCCGCAAGTTAATTCTTAGTTTTACTGTACTTAAGTGTCAAGTCTCTTTGCTTTGTAGTCTGAGTCTTTTCAAGGTATAATTCACCCCATGGCTTCTCAAGAAAACATCAGAAATTTCTGTATTATCGCGCATATTGATCACGGCAAAACTACGTTGACCGACTGTTTGCTGCGCATGACGCGTACCGTCAATGATTACCAGTTTGAAGAGCGGATGATGGATAGTAATCCAATCGAAAAAGAGCGTGGTATCACCATTAAACTCGCGCCGGTGCGGATGGAGTATACGTTGCCTGAGACCGCTACGATTAAGGATAACAATGCTAGTGGAAAATTTAGCACATCTTCAGCAATTCCAGGCCAAAAATACATTTTAAACCTCATTGATACACCAGGACATGTAGACTTTGGCTATGAAGTGAGCCGCTCGCTGGCTGCTTGTGAAGGCGCACTGCTGGTAGTTGATGCTACTCAGGGTGTTCAAGCCCAGACTCTCTCGACCTATGAAAAAGCCAAAGAAATTGGCCTCGTCATTATTCCGGTCATTAACAAAATTGACTTGCCTTCAGCTGATGTCGAACGGACAACTCTAGAACTGATGGAACTTTTTAATATTAGTGAAGAAGAAATTTTGAAAGTTTCCGCCAAGTCAGCTCTGAATATCGAAGAACTTTTACACTCAATTATTGCCCGTGTACCAGCCCCAACTGGCCAAGAAGACGCGCCAACACGCGGGTTACTGATCACTTCACTGTTTGATCAACACAAAGGTGCAATCGCGCTTGTCCGAATTGTCGATGGCTCACTGCGCAAAGGCGATAAACTCGAGTTCATACGGGCCAAAGAAAGCATGGTGCCGATCGAAATTGGAATTTATAACCCGAGTATGCAGAAGCGCGACAACCTGGAAACAGGCGAGGTCGGCTACATTGCGACCGGCATGAAAGACGTCCGCGCGCTCAAGGTGGGAGACACGATTACTCGCGCCAGTGAAGTTGATAAAGTGGTGCCGCTGACAGGCTACAAAGAGCCACAAGCGATGGTCTACTTAGAATTGTATCCAGTTGATGCCAGTGAGTTTACCGAGCTTCAAGACGCGATGAGTAAACTCATTTTGCGCGATGCAGCCTTACAATACACTGGTACCCACAGTGAAGCACTTGGTAGTGGATTGCGCGTCGGGTTCTTGGGAATTTTACATGCTGAAATCGTTTTAGAGCGGCTCAGCCGTGAGTTTGACCTCAACCTTATCGCCACTTCGCCATCGGTGCCGTACCAAATAAATATGCGCAATCATGAAGTGATCGAGATTCACGGACCAGCTCAACTGCCAGATCCTTCTCAAATTGAGAGTATTGAAGAGCCAGTTGCAATTATTCATTTGTTTACGCCAGAACACTACAGTGGGGCGGTTTTACAAATGGTGCGCGAGCGCCGTGGTCACTTGATCGAAAGCAAAGTAGTAGGTGAGCGAATTCGGCTGGATTGTGAAGTGCCTTTGGCAGAATTAATCACTGATTTTCATGACAAATTGAAGTCAGTTACCTCTGGATATGCATCTTTTGAATATACGCTCAAAGGCTATAGTCCTGTTGATGCCGTCAAAGTTGATGTGATGTTAAATCAAGAAATTGTCAGCGCACTCAGTTTTATGTGTGTCCGTGAAAATGCTGAAAGCGAAGGCCGCAAAATCGTCACCAAACTCAAAGAAATCTTGCCTCGCCAGATGTTTGAAGTGCCAGTCCAGGCAGCAATTGGTGGCAAAGTGGTGGCTCGTGAAACTATTAAAGCGTACCGCAAAGACGTGACGCAACACATGTACGGTGGTGACATCACTCGTCGCAAAAAACTGCTCTCCAAGCAAGCAAAGGGTAAAAAGAAGATGAAGCAACTTGGTCGGGTGGAAGTTGATCAGGATACATTCCTTAAATTATTGAGAAGAGATTAAGTATATTTCAATCGATAAATACTCAAAACAAAATAGGTGTTTCTTCATTTTACAGTCTTAGGAAGCCGTCACTGCTATATATGTAGTTGTGTGAGTGTTGATGGATAGGCTGACTACGAAGCGAGCTATTGGCGAGTGTCTGTAAAATGAACAATCTATCTATAGGTATAGTTCGTAGAACTTCTATTGATCCTATTCCTACTTCCAACCTG
>CAYUES010000032.1:5887-6817 GCA_964443885.1 uncultured Pseudomonadales bacterium | reverse complement strand
TTCAGAACACATCACTCATGGCGAAGCAGAGCCACAACCTCCTACTAAAGAAGCGGTTTTACATTCAGTGAAAGAAAAACGTGCCGAGATAAAGCACGAGCAAAAAAGCAAACGCAAAGCTGTTGAAGAATATTCTGAAGTGATGTCTGGCCTTGCTGCTGAAACTTCACCTTGGGCTGCTTTTGCCGCCAAGCCTCGCTGGACTGCTTTTTCTACGCAAGCTCCTGACGAACAAATTCTCTTACTGCTACGCAAACACCCGTTAACCCAACTTGGCTGGATTTTTGTTGCGATTATTATTGCGTTGGTGCCGATTATTTTCTCTGGTATTCCATTTTTGGGTTTTTTACCACCAGTGTATGAGTTTGCGGCAGTACTAGGTTGGTATATGCTGCTTTCCGGTTTTATTATTGAGTCATTTTTGACGTGGTACTTCAATGTATATATCATTACCGACGAGCGTATTATTGACGTAGATTTTCTTTCCCTGATATATCAAAATATTTCTACCGCAAAACTTGATAACATCGAGGATGTAACCGCTACCAAAGGTGGTGCACTGCGCTCAGTTTTTGATTTTGGAACTGTCTCCGTGCAAACTGCCGCTGAAAAGCGCCAGTTTGAGTTTGAAGATGTCCCACACCCTTCTCAGGTTACTAAACTACTTAATGAGTTAATGATCGAAGAAGAGCGCGAAAAAATTGAAGGAAGAGTAAACTAGGAAAACGTATGTTGGCAACCTTACTACAACTCCAAATTAATCCAGGTACTGATACTGTTTTTCAATTGACAAATACGCCAATTTTCCTTGGGTTGATGAAGTTTTTATTTGTAACTGCAGCAATTTTATATGTTGTTTTTAGTTTTGTTGTAGTTCGACAAATTAGTTTAATGCGCCACACAGTTGTAACAAGTCTTTCTAGTTTTCTA
>CAYUES010000032.1:0-5877 GCA_964443885.1 uncultured Pseudomonadales bacterium | reverse complement strand
GTCCATCTTTTTGCTGCAATTGTTGTAGTCATAATTTTCTTCATTAGTTTGTAAATATAAACTTCCCTGTCAGAGTGCTCAAGGCGTGTTAGAATACCCTCAAGAATGCAAGTGGTGAGCGTTACTCCAGTTGTCGGTCTGCCTCAAGTAAATGGTTGGTCTCAAGTTATCGATCATGTTTATGGTGGAAGTCATTTAATTGGAACTTTGTCTGTAGCAGGTGCAAATGCTGGGGGTGTTGGACGAGACATCGTGACTCAAATCCTCGACCAGCAGCCAAGTACTGCCCAACAGGTCTACGAGTTTGTTGAATATTTATCCAAAATTACTAGAGAGCAGCAGTGTGAGTTATCCCTAACACTAGGGTTATTTGCCGATGGCCGCTGCATTATTAGTTCAGTCTATGGAACTGCATGGCTGAAGCGTAAAAATAAAGTTGGAGCGCTGGTTGAGTCAGAGGGGGAAGTAGGCTTACTTGAAGGCACTGCTCAAGATGATGATACATTTATTTTCTCTACACAGGCTGCTCGGCAGTTTTTACCAACAATTGAGTTGCAGTTTGGACAAGGCTTTGATGTTGATGGTGTCATCACCAGTATTGTCCCGGCGATTCATTCCCTAGAAGATTCTTCAAAAAGTGCAGTTGCATTTATTTCTACTACTGCGCGAGATCAAGCAAAAATTGAGGATTTGTACAAAGCCGCCAATCTCATTGAAGAAGTTGAAAGAAAAGTTGTAGAAGATCGACCGATTATAGGAGCAACTTCATCTGCAGTTGGACACGCATCTGAATGGTCAGTGCCGGCAGAGTTTGATTCGCATGAACACCAGCGAGATACGGCACATTCCAGGATCGTTGAGCAACCAGCTTTAGAAAATCTCCAGCATATTGAGTCGCAAACCACACAATTTACTCAATCAATTCCAGCCACACCGGTACGTCGAAAGATTTCTTTTACTACATGGAGGGCTCGAATCAGTGATTTTGTTCCTTCAATCAAGAGATTATTCTCTAAAAAAACCTATGTTGGTGAGCATGTCTCAAATCGGTCTCTAGCTACAATTTTGATTGGAGTAGTGTGTATCCTCGCCTTATTAGGCGGCGGAGTTTATTATGTACTACACCTGCGAGCGCAGCGAGCTTTAGCATCTGAAATGGTAGCTCCATTTACAACGAGAATTGATGCAGCCAAAGCTGCCGCTGGAAATGATCCCCTCAGCGCACGATCAAACTTAGATGCAATAATTTCAGAACTGGTTGCTCTGCAGTCTCAATATTCAGAAACAGGATCGACACAAGTACGAAAGGCTTTAGAAGAAGCAGTTACAGAAGCGCAGGGTGCGCAACAAGAAATTTCTGGCCAGGAGGCCTTTTCGCAACTACCGATTTTTTATGATTTACGCCTGGCAAGTTCAGATTTTGTAACAAACCTAGCAACAGTACAGGGAGAAAAAAGTATTTTTATTGATTCTCAAAAAAAACAAATGATTGTTTTAGACTTGCCAACAAAACAAGTTTTCACTAAAGATTTGACTGCGTTAGAACCAGTTGTCTCGATTAGTCCTCAAGAGGAAAATGTCGCTGTTGTGGCGACTGGTGTTTTTGCTATTCCACTAACTGCCGATGGCGCTCCCACTCCGATCAAAGAAGTCGGGGACTCAAATCGTGCGGCAAAATTTGTGAATTCATTTGGCAGCTATGTCTATATTTTTAATCCTGAAAAGCGCAATATTTACCGCTACTCAAAATCTGAAGGGAGTTTTTCTGATCCGATTGGTTGGCTCCAAGATCCACTTGGGGTACCATTTGAAAGTGTGACTTCGTTTATGATCGATGGCGATGTATGGATTTCTACCCAATTGGGGGAGATTAAAAAATTTACGAGTGGGCGGGCGGTGGCGTTTGAGATAACGGGTTTGCAGGAAGCGTTTGAAACACCAGTGTTTTTGTTTACGCAAGAAGGTGCTGCTAATTTGTATGTTCTTGAACCAGAGAAAAAACGGGTGGCAATTATCTCCAAAGATGGCCAGTTTATCCGTGAAGTACGTAGTGACTCGCTGGCATCGGCAACCACATTTTTTGTGAATGAACAGCTTGGGCGAGTTTTTGCCATCAGCGGCTCCATCGTGTATGAAGTTGGATTATAGTGCAAGTAAATTATATAAAAATCTTCCTTTTCGGAGACGTTCGCCAATAGCTCACTTCGTAGTCAGCCTATCCAGTAGCACTCACACAACTTAATAGTAAGCAGTGACGGCTTCCTAAGACTCCTAAAAGAAATATTTTTACAAAATTATCGCTTTCTACCTGGTATACTACCTCCATGTCACTTATTTTTAATAAAAAAGCGCGTCACGAGTACACCATCGAGCAGACTTTCACTGCCGGGGTGGTTTTGTCGGGTCAGGAAGTCAAAAGCCTGCGCCTTGGTCATGGTAGTTTTGCGGGCAGTTACATCAAAATAATTGGTGGTGAGGCATTTTTATTGAATGCGCAAATCAACAAATATCCATACTCTCAGGAAAAAGACTACGATCCGAAACGCACTCGTAAATTACTTTTGAATAAAAAAGAGTTGCTAGAGCTCCAAGAGTGGAGTCACAACAAAGGCCGTACGATTGTGCCACTTTCATTTTTTGCGGGTGGTCGTAACATCAAGTTAGACATCGGTGTCGGCAGAGGTAAAAAAGTCTTCGAGAAGCGTGCCGTCTTAAAACAGCGTGACCAAGAACGTGAGATGGAGCGAGATACCAAGTATAAAATTCGATAATTTTTCAGGACAAATTCTGCCCCTCGACTTTAGTGTAATATTTCTGCTTTAATAGAACACATATTAGTACATATTTTATTCAATAGGGATACCTGCCATGCCTAAAAGAGTTTTCTGGCCCGTCGCATTAGTAATTTTGGGAATTATCGCCCTCGCAACCTCAGTTGGTATGATGCCAGCTACGTTTTGGAATCTCTGGCCGCTGATCTTAATCATCGTCGGTTTAGGTGGTCTGCTTATCTCTGATAAAGAAGACTGGGACTCTACTTCAGCTCCACGTCGTGCAGCAAGTCGCCCAGCTCCTAAGAAAGCTGCTCCAAAAGCAAAAGCTGCTTCTCGCCGCCCAGCTCCAAAAACCAAGAAGAGAAAATAACGTTTCTTTGGTACACTATCTGTTGTTACTAACAGCTTAAGGGAGTTCTATGTCGCAGCCGTTTCACATCGCGATTGACGGTCCGGTCGCGGCCGGAAAAGGTACAATTTCACGCCTAGTGGCTGATCGATTAGGTTTCTTATATGTCGATACGGGCGCGATGTATCGAGTGGTTGCTTTACTCGGCCAACAAAATAACATTCCCTTAGAGCAAGAAGCACAGCTGGTTGAGCTCCTCCAGCAAACAACGATTGATATGCGCAACCCTGTCGGTGATGAAAAAGATGGTCGGCTCACCACCGTTCTTATCAATGGTGAAGACGTCTCTTGGGCGATTCGTACCGAGCAAGTCAGTAAGGGCGCTTCAACGGTAGCTGCTTTACCTGAAGTACGTCGAGTTTTGGTTGAAAAACAGCAAATTATTGCGGAAAATAAAGAAGTAGTCATGGAAGGCCGCGATATTACCTACCGCGTTTTACCCGATGCTAACCTCAAGATTTACCTCACAGCTGGTGACACTGTCCGCGCCAAGCGCCGTCACATTCAACTACTTACTAAAGGACAGGATGTAGGCTTTGAACAAGTCTATATGCAGCTAGTTGAACGAGATACCTTGGATACTACGCGCTCGGTTGATCCATTGAAAATCGTGCCTGATGCTTGGGTGATTGATACCAGCGATCTTTCAATTGAACAAGTTGTTGATTTGATTGTAGGAAAAGTATCTGTGTTACGAGGTTGACCATGAAAAATTTTCGCGATGAAGTTGCCCAGACTCTTGAAGATGAAACCGATTCGATTGAAGAGCAACAACGTCGAAAAGAGCAAGCCCGCCGAGAAAAAAAAGAACGAGATCGTCTCAAGAAAAAGAATAAATTGATCGAGCGCTTGATTGCCCCGGGATTATTTGTACTCACCTTACTCGTTTCAGCAGTTGTGATGCTGCTGTTTAGATAGTCTTGATGTGAAGTGAGCTGTTGGCGAACGTCTGCAGCAGAGAAATTATCTTGATATCCTGTGATTGATAAAATTAGTTTCTTACCTCAGCAGCCACCGCTGCTGGTTTCTTGGTATTTTTCTTTTGATGTGCCACATTACAACCAGAAGCAGGTTCACTACCTGCCACATAAAACTCTTCACTCACTCGAACACCTTGGGCACCTTTAAAACAAACACTTGCTTTGACGACGCCAGTTGGAATCTCAAAGGTGTGTGGATTTTCATCATCGAGCACCAAGTGCATAATTTTATTCCAAATTGGAGAAGCCCCAGTCACACCAGACGCCACATAACTCATTGGTGTATTGTCATTATTGCCGACCCAGACACCAGCCAAACGGTCGCTGGTGTACCCAAACGTCCAGTTGTCACGCTGACTGTTAGTAGTACCGGTTTTGACCGCAACTTCTTGACCAGGAATGAACAAATCAGACAGGGCGCCGAAAGCTGGAATACGAGCGCGGTTATCAGAAAGAATGTTACTAATCAAGAACGCAACTTTAGAATCGAGGACGCGTTTGCCCGCACAGTCAATGTTGCGCAGCGCACAAGTATTTTCATATAAAACCTCACCTTTGAAGTTTTTAATCTCAAGAATTGGATTGGCTTGCATCGAGACACCTTGATTGGCAAAGGCGCCGTAGACACTCGTCATATCGAGCATCCGCACTTCACCACCGCCCAGTGTAAGGGAGAGACCGTAGCGCTTGCGATCTTGCCAGGTCGTAATGCCCATCGCTTCAGCTTTATTAATCATTGCAGAAATACCAACACTTTCCAGCAGCTTTACCGCAGGAATGTTATATGAAGATGCGAGCGCTTCCTTGAGAGAAACTTGGCCGTGGAACTTACCGTCATAGTTTTTAGGTGCGTACGGAGCTGAACCAGCAATGTTGTAGGTAATTGGTTCATCAGCAATCAAAGAAGTAACAGTACTGCCGCGTTCTAAAGCCATTGCGTAGGTAATCGGCTTAATTGAAGAGCCTGGCTGACGCTCTTGCGTGGTGACATTCACTTGACCATCATTTTTGAAGTCAAAGTAATTTTTACTGCCCACCATTGCCAAAACTTCGCCGGTGTGGGGATTAGTCACCAAAGCCGCGCCATTGGAAATTCTAAAACGTTGTAATGACGTAATTTCATCAGTGACAATTTTTTGTACTTGGTTTTGAAGCTCCAAATCTAGGGAAGTACGGATCTCTAAGCCTTGTGTTAACAGTTGCTCTTCACCGTACTTGTCACCCAACAGCTCGCGGACATACATCACAAAGTGTGGCGCCATGATGTCAATCGAGTTAGCCCGGAATGCTAAGGTTTCCGCCAGAGCTTGGTCGGCATCTCCTTGAGGAATGTAGCCTTCGATCACCATTCGATTTAAGACTTCAGCTTGGCGAGCTTCTGCTAATTCTGGATATGAACCAAATGGCGAGTAGGCAGTTGGCGCGGCGGGTAGACCAGCAAGTAACGCACTCTCAGCGAGCGTTAATTTATTGGAAGACTTGCCAAAGTAGCGTTGAGAGGCTTCTTCAATACCATAGGTAGAACCACCGTAGGGTACTTGATTGAGGTACATGCTCAAGATTTCTTCTTTTGAGTAGGCACCTTCCACGAGGACGGACAGAATTACCTCTTTGATTTTGCGCGTAAAGGTTTTTTCTGGACTGAGTAACCGCATTTTGACAAGTTGCTGGGTAATGGTCGAGCCACCTTGGCTGATTTCTTCACCTTTAAAGT
>CAYUES010000031.1:0-14999 GCA_964443885.1 uncultured Pseudomonadales bacterium | reverse complement strand
TCCTAGCCGATAGACGATGGGGCCAATTATTTCACCTAACTTATATTAACCAAACCCGTATTATACCCACTCACTTGCTACTTAACCAGAGGCTGACTCCTCGTGTATACTTGGCGATACATATGAACATCTTTCAAAAATTCGGTCACTTTATCCTTCGCTTGATCAAGTTCTTTTTCTATGGCAGTGCCGCGGTGGCTGGCATGATGTTTACTGTCATTTTTGGCATTATCGTACTCGTCGCAATTACCGCTGTTGCAGGATCTGGCGTTGATGCTGAGCCTGCTGCAAAGTACACCGAAGAAAAACTCGTCTACGGTGATGAAGATGCCGACAAAACCTTCCTAGCTGTCGATGTCACTGGTGTGATCATGGGCGACCAAGTCAGTCCTGATAGTTTGAGTGCACTCTTTACTGAAGGCCTCACTTTTGGCTACAAAGTCAAAGAACAACTGATGGAAGCGGCCAAAGATGATGATATCGATGGCATCTTGCTCGTAATTGACTCACCAGGCGGTACGATCTTTGGTAGTCAAGCAATCGCTGATGGCGTGGCATACTACCGTCAGAATACCGACAAACCAGTCGTCGTCTACATCGCTGGCATGGCTGCATCTGGTGGCTACTGGTCGGCCGTCGCGGGAGACGTGATCGTCGCTGATCATGGTACTGCCATCGGCAGTATCGGTGTGATCTATGGTCCATTCAAGTACTACAACAACGTAGTGGCCGAAGATGGCGGGGCATTCATGGGTGGCGTCGTCACTCAAGGTGGCGTCCAAACTACCTATATTACCGCTGGTAACTCCAAGGATCTCGGCAATCCATACCGCCAACTTACTCCAGACGAGATAAACAAACTCCAGTCCAACGTCAACGACTCATATACTGATTTTGTAAATCATGTCGCTTCACATCGCAACATGTCTGAAGACAAAGTCCGCAACGAGCTCGGTGCGATGATCTATGGTGAAAAACAAGCTCGTGACCTAGGGATGATCGACATGATTGGTTCCAGAGAAGATGCTTACAATGTCTTGGCAGAGCGAGGCAAAGCAGATGCCGATGACTACAAAATTATCCGCCAAACCAACAGTGCAGACTTCTGGGGAACGGTCTTTGGCGCAATTACTCGGACAAACACACCAACCGCTGCGTCACTTGAAGCGCGGACGATCAAAATTTGTTCACTCAACTCTAATGTTTTAGCTTTTCATGGCGATGTTGCGCAACTTTGTCCGTAGGATCAGCGATGGTTACTTGCTGGTTCACAAAATTCCCTGCATAATGACTGCAGTGTATGCAGTTTTTTGAGACGATTCTACATTTATTTCATCCTCGTCGTTCTAATAACCACCGGGCAAAGTTGTTGCATCCTGACAACATATTTTCAATTGCCTTGATCTTGATTGGCTTTGGATTAGCGATTAACAACCTGAGTTTTGTCTCAAAAGATTTGGGTGGCATTTTGGGCTATGCTTCAAATATTTCTGTGCAACAAGTCGTCTCACTCACCAATACCGAACGTGCTAAAAATGGACTTGGCAGCGTCAGCTTGAACGACCAGCTCAGCTCCGCTGCGCACGCCAAGGCTACTGATATGTTTGCTGCCCAGTACTGGGCGCACGTTTCACCAACTGGCAAACAGCCCTGGGACTTTATGAAAGAGGCATCGTACCGTTTCAGTGCCGCAGGTGAGAACTTGGCCCGCGACTTTTCTACTACGCCAGAAATGATAGAAGCCTGGATGGGTTCGCCCAGTCATCGGGCCAACTTGATGAATGGGCAGTACAACGAAATTGGCGTAGCGGTTGTCAATGGCACGCTCCAAGGGATCGAGACGACGCTAGTGGTCCAGATGTTTGGTCGTCAGCCAACTGCCGCCGCCGGGTCCGGCTCAAACGCCTCAACACAAGCGGTTACTCGAGAAGCAGCCACCACGGTCGTGCCAGAGGAAGTGACGCGGCAACTCGAAGCGCAAGACAAGCAACAAACCCAAGTAACCACAGCTGGCACCGTTTTACCTTCGCAAAATGAGGGCGGTGAGTCTGTAACCCCACCTGCGGTTCCAAGAGGCACCGCCCAAGAGCAGACCAACGAAGTGCTGGCTCAAGCAGTCGTCCCAACGGGCACGATTCAACCAGAAAAAATCTCGCCACTTGAATTAATGAAGCCATTTTTTTTGGGAATCTTAATTCTAGTGATACTTACTCTAGCCTACGACGCCCAGATGTTTGAGCGCAAAAACACCGTCCGGGTGGTGGGCAAAAACCTTGGCCACATCTTATTTTTGGCTACCGTTTCTACGATTGTGGTACTCTTTAAAGCAGGAGCGATTCAATAATGTACATACTACGTGAACTCTCTCAGCACAAACTCGCCTACGCCATTCTGGCGGTGATCTTGGTGGCAGGTATTGCTGCCTACCAGATCTGGGGTAACACGGTCTTGCAAGAGAGAATCATTATCGTTGCTCTAGCAATTAGTTACTTTATGTGGGGAGTTGCGGCTCACGTCAAAACAGCTCACTTGACCAAGTACGTGGTTCAGGAATACGCCGCGATGGCTGCTCTAGGTGGGCTCCTGCTCCTCTTACTGACCTTTTAAAAGGGAAGTGGTAGACTAGCGTTCTGAGAATAAAATTTGTGACGAAAGTCACTTGAGAAAAGGAGATGTATGAAAGGAATTATTTTAGCTGGTGGATCAGGGACACGCCTTCGTCCGCTCACTAAAGTGACCAGCAAACAGCTTCTGCCGATCTATAACAAACCGATGATCTACTTTCCAATCGAGACGTTGCGCACTGCGGGTATTACTGACATTTTAATTATCGTGGCGCCAGATCATGCGGGGGATTTCTTGAAACTCCTCGGTAGTGGCTCTGAGTTTGGCTGTAAGTTCACCTACGAAATTCAAGACAAACCAGAAGGCTTGGCACAAGCATTTCGGATTGGTGCCAACTTTATCGGTGATGATAATGTGACTCTAATTTTGGGTGACAATATTTATGAAGATGACTTTTCTGAAGATATCAAGAACTTCACCACTGGCGGCAAAGTCTTTGCCAAAGAAGTCAAAGATCCAGAGCGCTTTGGCGTTGTGGAGTTTGATGAAAACAAACAGGCTAAAAGTATTGAAGAAAAACCAGCACAACCAAAGTCTTCGTACGCAGTGACTGGGCTGTATATCTATGACAACTCTGTCGTCCAAAAAGCCAAAGACCTCCAACCATCGGCTCGGGGTGAGCTTGAAATTACTGATTTGAATAATTTATTCCTCCGCGAAGGAAGTTTGACCGTCGCGTTCGTACAAGGAAAATGGCTTGATACCGGTACTTTTGAATCACTATACGAAGCAATTAACTTTGTGCGTGATCGGGAAATTACTCAATGAAGCAGTTGCAGAACCAGTCAGCTCGATTACTCCTCACCATCAGCTTGTTGGTACTGATACTAATTGCAGTCCCAATTCTGCGAGTGACTGATCTTGATATACGAGTGTTTGCTCAAAATACGGATCAAACCACCACCGCTGATCCTCCTGCGACAACCTCAGATACCGATCCTTCACTTGAGATGACTCCAACACCCAATGCAGAGATTGTGCCAGTTGATACAATTTTTATCAAACCGCAGGACACCGAGCGCTTGAAAGCGCTGCTCAAGCTCTACCAAGACCAAGTTGAAAAATACCGTACTTCAGAGCGCGAGTATCGTCAAAGCAAAGCCCAATTTTTGAAGCTCAACACGCTGCAGTCACTCGAAGAAGCAATTGTCAAAACCCGCCAGGTGATGCTAGATCGTGATGATGTTTTAATTACGTACTTGGAAATGGTGCGGGCACACCTACAAGAAACAGATGGTATCGAAATTACTTTAAAAACTACTTCAGACAAAGAACTTGAAACGCAGATTTTGGCTCTCAAAGAGCATCGGCAAAAACTAGAACAAACAACTGATCGTGAGGCACTTAAAGAGCGAGTCAGTGAGTTCACGATTATTTCAGAACTCATTAATACTCGAGCTTATACCGCTCTAACATTAATTTCCCTGGGAGATCTGCAAGCTGTGTATGACAGATCACTCATCGTGTACAAAGAAATTAAAACCTTGCATGCTGAAACCCCAGTCTCAGCCCTCAAACAACAAGAGCGGGAGCGCGCCTATCGGGAAGTCGACAACTCAATTGAGCTTTTACGATTAAACTTGGAAGAAATTCGAGTTGAGGTAAATGATGTGAAAGTAGTGCAAACAAATCGGTATAAATCGGTATTTCAGCAAGAGTTTGGTTCCATTTATGCCAAAAACTCCCAGTTACTTGAGTTCTTGAAAGAGTTACTACTAGAGTTGACCTAAACTAGATACTATGCCAAAAATACCAACATCGTTTGACCAAACCCAGTTCTCGCTTGAAGAGCCAATGTACGAAGGTTTGGCCAGCTTGCCGCCAGAAGAAAACCCTGAAGAACCACAGCCAAAAGTTCCGCTGCTTAAACAGCGAAAGTTTGTTATTGGTTTGATCGTTGGAACTATTTTTCTAGTACTTGTGCTTTTGATGGTGATTAATGCAGTTATTGCCAGAAATCGTCGACCAATTGCTCCTAATGTGACACCATTGCCAAGTAATACTACAACATTCTCCCATCCTATCGAGGCAAAGATTGACATCTTGCAGAACCAACTCGAAACCTATGAAGATGACCAATCAACGCTGGTACTACCAGCAGTTGATTATCTAATTAGTCTTGATGAACCTGAAAAAAGATAAATTATTTTGTGCTCTGCAGTCTGCGCATGGCAGGATAAAACGTCACAGCCAGGAAGTAAATCCAAACAGTCAGAGAGAAGAACGAGAAACTACTTTGTGGGTAGAGGAGTTGGGCTACAAAGTCGATCAACTCTGCAGGGATAAAGAAGCACAACGTGTATTGAATAGCAGTTGAAAACTTCCAGTTACTTCCCAATATTCTTCTAAAGAAATAAAACAAACAAGCCTCAAGCAGGACCATAAAAACTCGTTGCAGGAACAGTACCAGGTAAGAGAAAACTGGAGTTATAACTGCGATAGTGGCGATAAATAGCGATTTATTTGCCTCCCAGTTGACTCTAAATTCTTGAATAGTACTTTTGGTAATTGAAAATGATTGAGTCAAAAAACTAGTGAGCTTGATTTCGTCATATTCATTCTCGGGTAACGGAACGAATAAACTTTGGTCAGTGACTGTGAGTAGCGCATCTGGGTGAGGAGTTGCACTTGGCGTACTTGTAGTAATATAACCCAGTAGTGGTTTTGACTGTGTGAGATCACTCTTTGTTTCCCAGTTCTCAGGGTATGGCACACTTAAAGGTGATTGTGAGCTGACAAGTGAAGTTTGATCCCATGCAATTACTAAATCTTCAGGATACTGCTCAGAAAGTTGACTCAGCGCAGCAGATGTTTGGCGGAGTGTAGTCGGCAAATAGTAGGTTAAAAAAGGCAAACTTCGTAAAAGGGCTGCAAAAATTAGGAAAAACGCATAGAGCTTAATAGTTCGCTGTAGCGGAAAACTTGCTAAGTGCTGATAAAAGCTAAATGAAGTAATTGAGTCACTGATTTGCTGAAGTAAAGATCTCATAAAACTATCAATCTGCCTGTTACACCTATCTGTGCTGCTCGCGATAGTATACCTCACACTAGGTTTCTCTACCAATCTTTGCTACAATTGGTCTTCGTAAAGGAATCTATGTCATTTGATTTTTCAGATTTTTCAGCCAAGTCACACAAAGCTCTCGATCATATAAAGCAAGAAGTTGCTATGTTACGTACTGGCCGTGCTTCGATAGATATGTTGGACTCAATTACTGTTGAAGCCTATGGTGGACGAATGAAGCTCAATGAAATTGCTTCAGTTTCTGCTCCAGATCCTACAATGCTAATGATCAGTCCATGGGATAAGGGTTTGCTTGACGCTGTAGTGCGAGGCATCACTATTTCTGGTTTGAATTTAAATGCTGTTGTAGATGGACAGATTGTTCGAATTGCGATTGCACCACTTACTGAAGAACGTCGAAAAGAAATGGTCAAGTTGTTACAACGTCGTTTAGAAGAAGGCCGAGTATTGTTGCGAGGAATTCGCAGTGAAACCAAGCGTGAAATCGAAGAACAAGAAGGTACAAACAGTATCAGTGAAGATGACGTTGCAGCTGATTTAGACGAGCTTGAAAAGCTACATAAAAACTTCATGGAGATGATCGATGGTATAGGCAAAGTTAAAGAGAAAGAGTTACTTACTATTTAATCTATTAACTGCCTGTATGACAACACTTACCTTAATTTTATTACTTTCATTCCTAGTAATTATTCATGAGCTTGGCCACTTACTTGCGGCATTTTGGGCAAAAATTAAAGTTGAGGAGTTTGGCCTAGGGTATCCACCGGTTGCCAAAAAGCTATTCACTTGGAAAGGCGTGCCGTTTACTTTAAACTGGGTGCCATTTGGTGGGTTTGTGAGAATGGCAGGAGAAGAAGCTCCTGAACATGAAACTGCCAAGTCAGGTACTGGCTTGTTTTATACTGCTTCGGTTTTCAGAAGATTAGTGGTGATTTTAGCGGGAGCAACAGTTAACTTTATTTTCGGTGTGATTGCCTTTACCATCACTTTTTCAATCATGGGAATTCCGGAGTTTTTGGAAGGTGCTCGGGTTGGGTATGTGATGCCAGATTCGCCTGCTGCAGTAAGTGGTTTGCCAACTGAAGTCAATATTATTAAACTTGAATCATCAGCCGAAACAGTCGTCGTCACTTCACCAAGTGATGTTATCTCGTTTGTTGAAAATCATCGTGGTGAAACGGTCAAGCTCTACACCACAGGCAAGTGCTCGGCTGAAGGCTGCCAAGAACTCGTTCAAGAATTCAGTACCTACTTACGCACCCCAGAGGAAACGCCTAACAACGAAGGTGCAATCGGGATTGCGTTTCAAGAATATGATCTGAAGTTCTATCCTTGGTGGCAGATGCCTTTTAGAGGAGCTGCGTTTGGTATTACCCAAGCACTTGGTTTAGGACAGAGTATCCTAGTGGCTTTGAAAGACTTGGTTGTTAACTTAGCGACGAGAGGCGTTGTACCAAGTGAACTAGCTGGTCCAGTGGGAATCGTACATCAAGCCCAATCTGCTGGATTACTTGATCAAGGTATCTTGGCAGTTGTTTCATTTGCGGGTATGTTGTCTATAAATCTAGCAATTATGAATGTCTTACCAATTCCACCTCTTGATGGTGGCAAAGCACTTTTTACCGCTTTAGAAGCAGTAGTTTCAAGAAAGCGATTGCATCGGCTTGAATACTTGTTAAACTATGGAGGTTATATATTTTTACTGGGTTTAATAATCGTCATTACAATTCGTGATGTCATTAAATTATTTTAGCGTATGGCAATAAAAAGAACCCGAGAGCAGAAGCAAAAAGCTCATCAATTACGTTCTGAAGTTGAGGCGGTAGAACTCCCTTCATCTCAGGACAGCAAAACTACCAAAGGGTTTACGTATGTGGCCAAACATAGTGCTGCAGTCAGCGCGCGTACAAAGGAAGTTTTTGCGTCTGAATCAGCTTCGTATGTTATACAAGATCTGCGAAAAACAATCGTAACTGCCAGCCTACTTTTCATAGCTTTGGTTGGCATTTACTTCTATCTACGTTACAATTAAATTGGCTTCTAAGGCCCAAAAAGGATGAAATATGTCTAAAAAAATGTTGTTATTAGCTTTAGTTCTCTATGTCTTGTCAGCGACAGGTACATATACGTATTTTGCGGCACAAAGTAGGAACGCTGCTACTACCGCTATGACTGGTGAACCCGGTGCTGATGGCGACACAACTGCGTTGGGCGAGTTATTGCTTGATATTAAACCAGATGAACCAAGGGACCAAGTTTGTCCGTTGAACGGCAAGATGTTTACGCAAACGGAGCGCGATTCATGGGAAAAGCGACGTCCATTGGCAGTAATGATCGAGAACTCACCAGATGCTCGTCCGCAAGCTGGACTAGGTAGTGCTGACGTTATGTTTGAAATAGTGGCTGAAGGTGGTGTCACTCGCTTTATGGGTGTGTACTACTGTGGTGCTCAAGCTCAAGATATTTTGTTAGCGCCCGTTCGTTCAGCTCGCACCTACTTTCTCGACTACGCCTCTGGCTTTAATCGTCCGATGTACACGCACGTTGGTGGGGCAAATACTCCTGGACCAGCTGATGCACTCGGACAGATTGGTCAATACGGTTGGCAAGGACAGACAGACATCAATGGTTTATTCACCGTGGCCTATCCATACTTCGTCCGTAATGAGAATCGCTTAGGTCATGCAGTGGCTACGGAGCATACGGTTGAAACTTCTACCGAGTATCTCTGGGAAATTGCTGACAAACGTAAGTGGACAAATATGTCACCAGAACGTAAGGTGGGAAAAACGGTCGTTCCTGCTGCTGACTGGAAAGATGGCTTTGAGCCATGGACATTTGAAGAAGAAAAAGGCAAGACCGGCACAGTTGCTACCATTTCTTACGAGTTCTGGTCAGGATATGATGACTACGCAGTCAAGTGGGACTACGATGCAGCCAGTGATTCATACAAGCGGACTATGGGAGGCACTGCACACCTTGATTACAACAACGATAAGCAGATCATGGCAAATAATGTAGTCGTTTTATTGACTACTGAAAAAGGTCCAATTGATGAACTTAAGCATATGTTGTATACCACTACTGGTACTGGTGACGCACTTATTTACATGCATGGTAATGTCGTCAAAGCTCGCTGGAGTAAAAAAGATCGCGAGAGTGAACTGCGCTTTGTCGATGCAAAAGGCAATGACATTCCGATGGCTCGCGGCTTAACTTGGATCAGTGTTTTGAATAAAGCAAATGCTGCGAATGTTACATATTAAGTTTATAACCTGAATACATATGAATAGTTTACAAGATATTATAGTTTCTGGTGCTCGGGTGAGAATGCTTGAGTTGTTCTTTACGAATACCGAAGAGATGTTCTATGTGCGCGAAATAACCCGTCGTACAAAAGAAGAAATTAACGCGGTACGTCGCGAGCTTGATCGTTTACTAGGGGTAGGGTTGCTCAAAAGTGAAGAGCGTGGTAATCGTTTGTACTACTCACTCAATCCTCGCTATGTTTTCTTTCAAGAACTCCAACAAATTGTTATTAAAAATACTGGACTTGGTTTGAAACTGCGCAAAATGCGTCGAAAACTCGGCACAGTTGCATTTGTGATGTTTTCGGGTAGGTTTGTACGTCGTAAGCCAGTCGCTCAGGGTGAAGTAGATATGTTGGTGATTGGTGATTTAGTTCTAGCAGAATTAGATGCACTTATTAAAGAAGAAGAGAAATTAATTGGTCGTGAGATTAACTACGCGGTTTTCTCCGAGGATGAGTTTACGTTCCGTAAACAGCGACGAGATCCATTTATCATGGATGTTTTGTATGGATCTAGGGTCATGGTAATAGGCGATGAAGACGGTTTTGTAGAACGCAAGCAACCCATGCTCTAAACTGCCCGGAATAGAATTTTTTTATGCGTAAACCTTGGCGTATATATATTTTTATTGTTGCTTTGACAGTTTTGGCAGGTATTGTTGCTTTGCCTACTAAAAAAGACATTCAACTTCCGTTTATAAATAGGACAATCACTCTCAGTTCACCTCAGTTTACGATTCCCACATCCCAAGGTCCACAAACGTTTGGTTTTGTACTTAAGCAAGGCTTAGATATCCAAGGTGGGATGCAGATTGTGCTGGAAGCGGATATGTCTGCAATTCTACCACAACAGCGAGCAGAAGCACTTGAGTCTGCTCAAGAAGTTATTCTGCGTCGGGTGGATTTATTTGGAATTTCTGAACCAAGTGTGAGAACAGCAGTAGCGGGCGAAAGTTATCGGTTAATTATTGAGTTGCCAGGTGTAACCAACCCTGATGAAGCAGTGCAGCTCGTTGGCCAGACCGCTAAGTTAGAGTTTTTACTGCTGACAGAAACTCTTGCGGAAGCTCCAAGCGCATCGGAGAGTGCGGTGCCAGTCCAACAAGTACTCCCGACAGAACTAGACGGCAGCAAACTCAAACGAACCTCACTCCAATTTGATCCTCAAACAGGTAAGCCAGTAGTCGGTATTGAGTTTACTGATGAAGGTTCGGCAATTTTTGCCAAAGTAACTGAAGAAAATGTTGGGTCGGCTTTGGCAATTGTCTTGGACGGCAGTATCTTGATGATGCCACAGATTAATGAGGCAATTTATGGTGGATCAGCGGTGATTCAAGGTGACTTTACCGTTGAAGACGCCAAACAGCTCTCGGTTCAGTTAAATGCTGGCGCACTGCCAGTTCCAATTCAGATTCTTGAACAACGTACGATCGGTGCAAGTTTAGGTTTGGACTCGGTTGAAAAAAGTGTGGTTGCAGGTTTAATCGGGCTCAGTACCGTCGTGATCTTTATGATCGTAATTTACGGCCATGCGGGCGTGCTAGCCAGTGTCGCACTCGTAATCTACTCGATTTTAACTATCGCGATTTATAAAATAATTGGAGTGACGATTACTGTACCAGGCATTGCTGGTTTAATTCTCTCAATTGGTATGGCGGTCGATGCTAATATCCTGATTTTTGAGCGGATGCGTGAAGAACTACGAGTAGGTAAGCCATTTGATCGAGCGATGGAACTGGGTTTTGGTCGAGCTTGGGACAGTATTAAAGATGCTAATGTTACAACAATTATCACTGCGTTTGTTTTGATTAATCCACTTAATTTCTCATTCTTGAATTCAAGTGGTTTGGTGAGGGGGTTTGGAGTTACCCTTTTAATTGGTGTGTTGCTTGGTTTATTTACTGGAATAGTCGTAACACGAACCTTAGTGCGGTTGTTTTTGCACGACACTCGTCCAGAAAGTAGCAAAGTATGAACTTTATTAAATACTACTGGCTGTACTTTTTAATTTCTGCGCTGGTGATTATCCCTGGAGCAGTCTCACTTGCCTTGAATGGTTTGCGCCCTTCAATTGACTTTACTGGTGGATCACTCTTAGAGCTGGAGTTTCAACAGCCAGTTGCTGTTGCGCAACTTCAAACAACGGCTGCCGAGCAGTATAACGTCGAGACGGTTCAGCTTTCAGGTGACAACAAGGCGGTTTTAAAAGGAGAAACTTTAGATACAGATAAGAAAAATGCAGTAGTGGCGGCGATTGCCTCAGCTTCTGGACAACTACAAGTCTTGCGATTTGAAACAATTGGCCCGAGTTTAAGTAAAGAGTTGCTCCAAAAAACCTACATGGCCATTGCGATTGTGGCGTTAGTGATCATGATTTATATCGCACGTCAGTTTAAAGAGTGGAAGTATGGTATTTGTGCCGTCTTAGCTATGATGCACGACTCACTGGTGTTACTGGGTAGTTTTAGTTTGTTGGGATACTTCTTGGGCGTTGAAGTGGATGTATTGTTTGTGACAGCGATCCTGACGACGCTCTCATTTTCAGTGCATGACACAATTGTTGTATATCACCGCATCAGAGAACTTCAACAGAAAAATAGAAGTATGGAACTTGGTGAGCTGCTGAACGCTGCTGTTCTTGGAACAATAAATCGTTCATTAAATAATTCATTAACAATTATCTTGATGCTGACAGCCTTGGTTTTATTAGGGGGCGATAGCATTAAATGGTTTGCTGTAGCGCTACTGATTGGTGCTGTAACAGGAACATACTCTTCAACTTGTACTGCGGTACCACTGCTGTACGCTTGGGAGAAATGGACTCAGTATCGAAAGACCGCTGCTCGAAAAACAGGGCATACGTAAATTTCTACTGCAAGCGCAGTTGTATCAAAGAGCATATATTCTGAAAGTTCTATGGAAGATACTGACAGCTTACATCAAATATGGTCTGATAATCCTACGGGTTTAATCCCAAAAGGCGAGATCTGCCCTACCTGCGCTAAGTTTAACTCTCGCAACCAAATCTGTTGTGTTGTTGCTGTTGTCGAAGGCAAAGTTTTGTTGGTACATCGAGACCAGGAGCCAGCCAAAGGATATTGGGGTTTTCCAGGTGGCTATCTGAACTGGGATGAGACAGTGACAGCTGGCGCGCAGCGCGAGTTGTTTGAAGAAACTGGATTGACGGCAGGGAAGTTGCAGCTGATTGGAATCCGTTCAGACGGTTCAGCTGGTGATGAAAAGCAAAACATTGATTTATACTTTTATACCAATCAAGTTTCGGGAGAGTATAAAAAACAGGATGGCGAGATTGCTGATATTGCGTGGTTTCCACTTGATGCATTACCAGAAAAAATAGCATTTCAACACGATAAACTACTTGAGAAATTTATAGCGGCTATTGCGGAGAATCCGACTGCGCCGACTCCTGTTGTGCAGTAGCGATGAGTTGCTTGCGTGCCAGATCAAGTAAGTGATCTTTCGTATTTAATTCAGGGTTTTCTAGTACAGCTTCAAAAAGCGCATGCAAAATCTTACCAATAATTGGTCCAGGCTGCAGTTGTAGTTCTTTCATCAAGTCGCTGCCGTCGATAGCCAGGTCAGTCACGTCCATCGGTTGGTTCAATTGTTCGATCATCCGCTGCTTCATTTCTTCGAGGCGCCAACTGGTTTTGCGAGCCCCACTACCGAGACGATCGCCTTCGCGCAGATCCAAAATATCATCAATATTTTCTAGCCCAACTTTGCGCATGAAACGACGCAGTGCCGCATCGGTCTGATCTGGCTGATAGTGGAACATGTGATACCTGACGAGTGTAAAAACGCGATCAACTTCGGCATTCGACAGCCTGAGGCGACGAGCAATCTTTTTGGCAATCCGTGAACCGATAATTTCGTGATTATAAAAAGTCGGCAACCCATTTACCAGAGCAAAGGTATCTGGTTTGGCAATGTCGTGCAGCAGTGTGGCGAGGCGAACCACCGGGTCTTTAGTGGGCGTAGCAGCCAAGGCATCAAGAGAGTGTATCCAGACGTCGGTGGTGTGATGGCCAGCTTGTTCGACACCTTTTGCGTCCAGTAATTCTGGAATGATGTAGTAGAGGAGACCAGTTTCATCAAGGAGCTCAATTGCATCTTTGGGATAGTCACTAGTAATCATTTTCAGAAACTCATCACGAATGCGCTCAAAACTAATATGCGAGAGTAACTCGTGTTCGGTTTTAATAGCTTGATACGTCGCTTCTTCTATCTGCATATTGAGCTGGACAGCAAAGCGAATCGCTCGTAACATCCGCAGCGCATCTTCTCTAAAACGCTGGAGCGGATCGCCCACAGTGCGGATAATGTGTTTCTCTAGATCGGCTGTACCGTGATGTGGGTCGTGGATTGTGTAGTCTGTGGCTTCCAGAGTAATGGATTCGTTTTTGAGTGTATTTGTAGCACCATCTGCAGCTGCGGAAAAAATCTCGCGTAACTTTTCTTTTGAGACTTCAATTGCCATGGCATTGATAGTGAAGTCGCGCCGATCCAGATCTTCTTGGAGTGACTTGCCCCATGTGACGGTTTCTGGACGGCGGTGATCGGTGTACGAACCATCGGTGCGGAAGGTCGTAATTTCGTAGGGAGCAGATTTTTTTGTATCGAGCGGCGCACCATTTTGCGCTTGCTGTGATTCACCTGTCACAACTTTTTCACCACTCTCAGCGTACTCTTCCGCGACTTCGTCTGAAGTTTTTTGCAGCGAGCTATGAATTTTACTGGCATTGGCTAGATCGATGATCCGCGTCGCAACAGCTTCGGTTTCTAGTAACGCGCTGGCTGCTGGTTCAGGTAGTTGGAGTTGTTCGCGCAAGTTCTCAGGCGTGACACTGACCGTGCCAAAGGCATTTTCGTAAAAACTTTCTGGAAAGAGTGCTTGCAACTGTTCAGGCGTGGCATTGGTCGTGAAGTCGTAGTCTTTGCCTTGATCGATAGTGCCAAGTTGGGCGGCGAGTAGTAAATCGCGCACAGCTCCACCCACAATATAGCCTTGATAGCCAGCTGTGTATAACGTGTGGAGGATAGCGAGTGCTTCTAAGGGAATACTGATTTTCACGATTTTAATTATATACTAGCTGCTTGGTTCTGCCAGGTAAGAATCCTTGTTGCATGGTTACTGTTTTGATTGGCCCAAATTTTTTCAACGCCAGTGCTGAAGCTGTAGATTTGAGTTGCGAAAGTGGGTGGGCAGAGGTATAGTGGTGCCCTATGCAGTGGCAGTTACAATCAGAACTTAAACCAACAGATCTCGAAGAGCTTGAACAAATTCTGCTGACGAATCGCAGTATCGAGGACGAAGAAGTTTTTTTTAATCCTCCCAAGCCGACAACGATTCCACTAGAAGAACTGGGCTTTGATGCTGCTCAAGTCAAAAAAGCTGTCGATTATATTTTGCAAGCGGTGGCGGATAAAAAAGATATTCTGATTTTTGGTGACTACGATGCTGATGGCATTTCTGCGACCGCAGTTTTGTGGGAAGCACTGAAGAGCGTGGGTTGTGTGGCGCGGCCGTTTATTCCGCACCGAGAAAAGCATGGCTATGGGTTGACTCCAGCCGCCATTCAAGAAATTATCGATACCAAACGACCTGACTTAATTATCACTGTAGATAATGGTATCGTGGCGCACCCAGCCGCCAAGTTTGCGCAGAGCCAAGGCATTCCACTGATTATTTCCGATCATCACCAGCCTGAAGTTGATGCAGCTGGTGCTTTTGTGTATCCGCCCGCTGAGGCAATTGTCCATACCACCAAGCTGTGTGGGACGACGGTCGCTTGGATTTTAGGGCGTGAGCTTGGTTCCAAAACCAGCGCTGAAAGTCTGGATTTATGTGGCCTCGCCACGATTAGTGATCAAGTGCCGCTGCGTGATGCAAATCGGGCATTTGCCGCCGCTGGTGTCGCTGCTTTACGCAAAACCAAACGAGTGGGGCTGCAAGCACTTTTTACCGAAGCAGCTGTTAAACAAGCTGAGCTCGATAGTTACTCGGTAGGGTTTACT
>CAYUES010000030.1:11724-15015 GCA_964443885.1 uncultured Pseudomonadales bacterium | reverse complement strand
AAGTCGCCTACATGCAGATCAGATAAGTACTTCCATTCTTTCTTGTATCTACCTCTAATTTTGTCGGGTAGTTTTGAATAGTTTAGATGAAAAAATGGATGATTTGCTGTCGCTTTTATTTCACGACCACCTTGGGTTGTGATCCGAAATACCTCACGTTTACCTTTTGCAGCCAAGCCTCTTACTTTTTGTAATTCCAACAGGTTACTTGATTCATTGAGTGAAAACACCTCTTCACCAGGATTGATATCAATAATGTTTTTGATGCCATTCTTAGTGAAAACTTTGGCATCTGCAGTCAAACAGTCATACTGGGCCTTTACACCAGCTAAAACTGCTTGTTCTGCTTCTGGAATACCCAGGCGTGCAAAAGTTTCTTTGACGTCTTTTGGGACATCATCCCAGGACTTGGCTTGAGAATCTGTTGGGCGTAAGTAATAGTGAATAGCATCAAAGTTAATGCCAGAAAGGTCAGCACCCCATTTTGGCATCGATTTTGCCTGGAACTGTTCATAGGCTGTCAGACGCAGTTTGAGCATCCATTCTGGCTCTTCTTTAATATGTGAAAGCTCTCTGATAACTTGTTCATTCAAACCAGGTTTACTAATAAATGAATATTTGTCTGTCGGGAAGGAATAGCCGTGTTCGTATTCTTCGGTGTTACTTTCAAAAGTAGTAGTGTGTTTTTGGGCAAAGCGAGCCATATAAATTATTTATGCAGTTTTGTAACGCGTAGCGAAGCCCTATTGTAACATTTTTCTTCTTGAAGTGAGTTCAAAAGTATCACTAAGGTATGCAAAGCTTGAACTTTACAGAAAATTATGAAAAAGATGAATATACAATGAAAAAATTATTTTAGTCTGATAGGACGGGCATACGCATGGTGCGCATACCCGTCCTAACGACATGTGATGTTACTTAGTGCTGCTAGTATTGGCTGTTTGGGTCAGGGGCAGATAAATATGACTGGTGTAAACTGGTGCATCGATGATGCCCAGCTCCACCAACCACGTTGTATGCTGCGTGAAGGACCCAGCCCACGAGTAGGGCTCAGCATGACCGCTGATGTACCAGCCTGCCGCACACAGATTGCCCCCGAGGTTAACCACCATTGGGGCACCGCTGTCCCCAGTGCGGGTCTGCCAATTACCAATAGTGTCTTTCGTGCAGATTTCTTCGCCAATAAGACGAGGATTACTGCTGTGCTCGCACTGGTTAGAGGGGATAACTTCTTGGTGTCCTGAGTCGATGCTGATCCAGCGCAAGTTGGCCTGTGGCAATACCCAACCGTTTCCCCAGCCCTGAATCTGGACTTTCCGCCCAATTTCTGGGTAGACTTGGCACACACGCAAGGCTGTCGGGGTGACCAGGTCTGCTGCGTTCATATACACATAGGCCAGGTCGACCCCGTTAGGGGCGAAGTCTACATCAGTGGCAGTTTTGCAGTGAGCGGGATCACTCCCGTCACTGTCCTTGATGTCAATCTCATTGGACACCACACATGTAGACACATACGTCCAAACTTCCTGAGCTGCAGCCGCCGACACTGCCGGCGTCCCACCGTAGGGATCAATATAGCAATGGCGGTCTGTGAAGATACCATTGGCCATAGTCCCGCCCTTGAGCTCCGGCCGCCACCCTGTACAAAACGCCATGGCTTCACTGCCCGTCTGGCTTTTGAATTTGACGAACACCCCCACCGTGGCGCCAGTCTTTGTATTAGGGTCATCAAACTGCGCTTGGCTGACAGCCTCGCCACCCGCAATGGTGGGTGACGAGGCAGTAGCAGTAACGGGCGTATTAGCACCCACCACTACTTGAGCAAAAGAACTTGTCACCGCAGCGAGCATAAAAAGCATACTCATAGCGGCAGCGATGATGAGTTGAATCCACCAAGGGATCCTTCTCGTTGCAATACTCATGGAACTTCTCCTTATTATAGATGCGACCTAGGTTAAAAACTAAATTCGCGAGTAAGAGAGCGGTCGCATAACTCTCCCAATCAAACCACTATTACTACTGGCCTCATTGGGAGAGTCTGCAATTAGTTCTCCAACTCACGTATCACATGTCGATTTTAAAGAGCTATCTTATGCCTTCGCAGTTCAATTAAAAAATCGAAAAGGAAAGTATAAGATAGCTGTATTATACATATTTGATAAGTATAAATCAAGTCTTTTTAAAAAATTATGGGATTTTATTTAATAAAGGTTTTCTACTTAAATACTCGTGCAAAATTGAGATATAGATAACAAAAAGCCACCGGGTGGTGGCTTTCTGCACAAATTCCAAAAAAAACTGTTTACTTACATACTAGCGCGGCGCCGAAGCACCGGTACCCAGATGATACCGATGACAAAAATCAGAATCACCGCAACTAAGGTCGAGTACGGCTGGCTCAGATAGGTTGTATGCAAGACCAGCGCGACTGGCCCTTCTGCAGGACTAAACCAGTAATTCCAACCAGAATTCCATCCCGTTTTCAAAATTACTAGTCCTAGCAAGAGTACTACCGTGGCCGCTATTCGCAGCGCAAACCCAAAACGATTCATCACAACCTCCATTGAAAGTAAAACAAAAAAAATCAGGTTTGTCCAAAATCACTTCTGTGAGCGTAATCCTCATCGAAGCCTGTCGGCCCAGAAGTAATTGAGTACCTTCTACCCTCATCTTAATGAGAGCACAATATACTCAACTACTTCATGTAGTAAGTCAATTTTTTTAAGTTAATGTGCAGCTTCCGTTGTACGTACCGATATGTTGAATTACGCAGTGTAATGACATAGCAAATACCTTTTGAAAGCAAAATAAGTATACCTGAAATTATGTAAAAAGTCAATAATTATAGGCTTATTTAACCCTGGAGACCATTTAGATTTTTTCTAAAATCTTTGTAATAAACCCATCTGTTCCACCAGCAAACCCAAAATCATAATTATCAATCTCATTTACTTTCATCCAAGCATACTCGCTATGTTCTTTACTCAACAATACAGTATTTTCTGCAAAGTTTTCCAAACCCTTTACCTCATTCAACTCAATTTTCCAACCCAATACAATCGAATACATTTCTTTTTTCACCTCAAAATACGTCCCTACGTATACATTGTTTTTCACCATTTCTGGTGCCAGCTCAATACCAGTTTCCTCAAAAATCTCTCGTACTAAATCACTTGTATGCAAATCTCTAAAATTTCCAGTTTCTGTATCAACAGTAAAAGGCTGCGTTAATTTTCCTTGATTTTCTTCACTTGGCCACTCGCTATTACCACCCGGCAAATCCCATTGATT
>CAYUES010000030.1:1634-11714 GCA_964443885.1 uncultured Pseudomonadales bacterium | reverse complement strand
TTGATTTGGCCGTGTAAAACTATCTGGAGCACGTTTCAAAATCAACACTTTACCATCATGCCATAGCGCAGCTTTTTGCAGAATCTTAACGTTTTGAGTAAGTTGGTGTGGGACAAATAAAGACATAGTGGATACTAGTATACCGCAATGTCAGCTTAGAATCTTGCTCGTGGGAGTCTAGGAGGACGTCAGAGTAAACTTTTTGAAGTGTATAAATATGGATAGTCCGACTTTGAAGTGAGCTATTGGCGAACGTCTCCCACGAGCAAGATTCTGAGCGGCAAATTAGATTACTGTATCTAAGTCTTTATACCCACTCTTCTCGAGTTCAGTAACAAGCTCAGGTCCACCTTGGCGAGCAATCTTGCCTTTGACCAAGACATGAACAAAGTCTGGTTTAAGATAATCAAGAATCCGCTGGTAGTGAGTAATCACTAGGATTCCAGTTTTATTTTTTTCAACAATTTTATTAACATTTCGCGCCACTTTTTTAATGGCATCAATATCTAAGCCAGAATCAGTTTCATCTAAAATCGCAAACTTTGGTTCAAGTACTGCCATCTGTAAAATCTCGAGCTGCTTCTTTTCTCCACCACTAAAACCTTCATTAAGCCCTCGGCTCAAAAAGTTTTCCGGAATTTCTAATTCTTTTGCCAAACTTTGTAAATGCTTTCTAAACTCAATCGCTTTTTTGAATAATTTTTTTGGCTGATCTGCAAAACGTGCTCCGTAAGCATGACGTAAAAAATTCTGCACACTTACACCAGGCACTTCAACAGGATACTGGAAAGCTAAAAACAAACCTTTGTGGGCGCGCTCATCAGGCGAAAGTTCTAATAATTCTTCAGCATCCAAAGTTACTGAGCCACCATTCACTTCATAGGCTGGATGCCCAGCCAGTGTACTCGCCAGTGTACTCTTTCCAGAACCATTTGGACCCATTACAGCGTGAATTTCAGCACTTTTTACTTCCAAAGAAACTCCGTGTAGAATTTCTTTTTCTGCAATTGAAGCTTGGAGGTTTTGAATTTTTAGACTAGCCATACAGCTGTTTATTGTACCAGATGAAAAGCAGCTAGTTCGAGGAATCATCCTGATGCAACGAATAATTCTGCAAAAGCACACTATACATTAGTAATTTTTCGGCTGTAGCGAGGTTTAATACTTGAGTAGTAGTATTAAGTTCAGTAATAATTTTTTGTATATATTGTTTTAGCTCAAGCGTTCCAAGCTGACTTGCCCAACGCTGGGCTTGTTCATAAAATTTTTCTGCACCTACATGGGAACCTCTTTGTATTAAAGACGCCACTCTCATTAAGTCGTTTGATAGCGAGCCAATTAATAAGTTCGTTTCAGTCATAAAATCTCTTTAAAAAAATACTCTGTCAACTCTTTATACTTTTTCTTTATCTCTTCACTTTGTATCTCATTTTTAGTGTTATTATCTCGGGGGCGAATATTTATGAATGAGTTGAAGTCAATTTCATTTGTCTCCAGATCTATTCCGCCTCCCCATAAATCACTCTGCTTAGAGTTTGAACGAAGTAGTATCTGCTCTCCTTCAAAGTGACGGTCCATACCTGCAATACAGATCTTATTTTCAATATCAATTACTGTTTTAATATATACATCAAAGACTTCTTTTAATTTATCTATTTCATCTAAAGTGAATGGTTTTACTGTCTGTACTATCATACTGGAAATATAACAAAGATTTTGAAAAACTACAGGAGGAAATCCAATATACAAAATGAGCTGGTATTGCTACCAGCCCTTTCCAATTCAATTCTAATTACTCTTTAGAGTTCACTTTCATGAACCATTACGTTGACTGCAGGTGCATCCATGTAAATGGTGTTTGCAGGCTCTGGGAAGTCGATAGCTTCTTCTGGACCCCCAGATGCATCAGCTGCTGTTTCACGTTTCACACCGATTTGTTGTGCAACCAAGACTATCAGTACTAATCCGAAGATTAAGCCGAGTGAGATAATGAAGATTTTTGCTTGTTTCATAAGTTTAATTCTGCACTATAAATGGGAATTGTAAAATACCCGTATTTGTACCACCATCACTTGCAGCTTGGTCTGTCTTGATCGCTAGGTAGTGACGACCATTTGCAAGTTTCGTTGTATCAATTGTGACATTGCCAGCGTATGGACCGTTAGACTCCATAATCGTCAGACCAAAGTCATCCATATTAAACTTAGCATCAACGTGGACAGCACTGTGGGTTACTTTGATACCACCTGCGCCAGGGACTGTTGCGATCTTGATCGTCCAGTTGCCAGAGACTGGTTCGTAAGGAACCGGGCTCAAAAGACGTGCATTCGCATAATTTGTACCAGTGTACCAGCCACGAGCTTCGAGCCAAGGTGCTTTTCTGTACCCAGATACTTGTTCGTCTACATAGAGTGACCAGCCTGTTGAAGCGAACTGTCTTTCATTTTCACCGTTTCTGATTTTTGGTTGCTCGACATTGAAGCGGAAGCGAAGCTCTTGGTAACCCTTTGGTAGCTTAGCAGTATCAACTTCAATAGGAATCCAAGCCTCACACATTACTTTTGGATCTTCTCCACCAGGACAAGTAATACCGCCATTAAAGTTAACCCGAGCGATGCTTGTACCTTTTGGACCGTAGCCTACATCGAGCCAAATTACTTTACCGATGTTACCTTTGTGGAGCATTAAGCGGACGTCAAACTGTAGCTTGCCGGATGCGACTTGATCTTGAGGGAAGCAAGTTGCCGTGTGTGCGTGTCCACCGATCCCATCAAGTGGAATTTGTGATGCAGTACCAACTGAGTCTGTATCCATCCACCAGGCTTGTGTTTCGACAAACGTGCGGCGTTCTGAGTACTTTGTACAAGTAATACGAGGATCTGTTTCAGGTACTGGTGGCACGATGCCAACTGGAGGTGGCAATGGAGTACCAGATGGTCTAGGTGTAGCCGTAGGACGTGGAGTAGCGGTAGGTTGAGGAGTTCCGCTTGGCAGAACTGTTGGTTGCACGGTAGGCACTGGCGTAGCTGTTGGAGCAGGATTACCCTCCGAACCGCCTGGATTAATGACTACAGCCACCACTGCATAGTCCAGATCACTACTAAATGAACCCGCGACGTTGGCTGAGGCTGCTTGAGGGAATAACTTATCCATCACGGCAATGCCTGCTTGATCACCACCACTGCGGCCAGTTTGTAACTCGGCGATCTCATTTAGAGCGCCGGTTGGCGCGTGTTGGTAGTGTCGAGTTGAAACAGCTGAGTAGACAAGTTGACCTGTGCTAGCCGCGACGTCAAGACTATATGTTTCACTATCTCTACCACCAGAACAGTCACTACTTTGCAGACCTAATGTATTTTTGGTCACCACTTGGGCAATTGGAGTACTGCTATGTGCACCAGTATAGTTTGTGACAGCAATCACAGCATTTTCTGGACGCTTATTAAAGGTAGCTGTAACTTTTGCTCCAGCACTTGGTGATCCATATGAGTACCAGACCTCAGTCCGGGTTGCAGCACGAGCACCACACTGGGCACCAGCTTTGGTCCAACTTAGACCTAAGCCTTCTACTTTTGAAACTTCTGCATTTGGTTTGGAAGAAACACTGACGACATAGAGTTGATTTGCTTGGGCAGCAACCGAGTCAGATGTGGCAACAGTAGCTTGACTGCGTGATGAACCAGTCACGGTAGTGCCACGCGAAATAGTCTGGACAGCGGATGCTGACGCAGAGTTTTGAGGCACCATGTTTCTATAGAGAGTATAACTACCGCCAACGGCAAATACTCCCATCATGAACACGACGAGAAATCCTAAGAATGATGAACTGCTAGAAGAAGATCCAGCGCGTTGTGATTTTTTTAGAGGCATGTGATCTATAGTAGAGGAATTTTAGAAGGTATTCAATCAAGAAATCGGGTCTTACTGTAATAATGATCTATCGTCATGCTTGTTTCCCAATCAAAGATCTTGTTGGGAAACAACTCCAAACGCAGTTTTGATCTCGAACTTAATATTTTCTCGCGTTTCAAGTGACTCAACTTCTGACAGCGTAAACCAAGCAATCCCATCGGTTTCTGTATCATCTTGCGTAAACTCCACTCCAGCGACTGGCTGTAACAAGTATAAAAATCCCAAGTGTTGTTCACAGCCACGCTGCCAGTTGGGTAATTTTTCATACCTGGCGCCATCTTTTTGGCGGCGTTCAAAGTTTTCTGGACACACCCAGTGAACATTACTTAAGATTGGTGAAGGAATATAAAATGAGCCATCGGGTCGAACTTCGGTGCCTGTTTTTGAGCCCACGCCCTGCAAGTCATAGCTCTGCACTTTCACTCCTGTTTCTTCAAAAAACTCACGCTCAGCAGCGGAGTGTGGCAACTCATCACCCTCGATATGTCCACCAGGATTGAGCCAAATTTGCAACTTTTTATGCTTTACTAACAAAACTTTTTGTTCATGAATAAGAATGCCAGCAGCGGTGTAACAAATTTTTGGAGAGAGATCTTGAGAAGTTGGAGAAAGTTCGTGGTGTAAAGCCATACTTCTTAGTTTTGCAAATACTATCGTTTATCTATCTTACAGTAAACTCATCTGAATGCCAGCATCTTTACTGGGGGTAAAAGAAAAATCAACTGGGCACTCGATCAGCCGATTCCATTTATTGCGAAACTTGACTGTCCCTTTGTTCAAACCAAAGTCATAGATATCACGGGTCACCGCCACGTCTTGCAAACAGTATTTTTTGAGAGCTTCCCAGTTTTTGCTATTGAAGTACTTAATGGCGTCCAGCCCATCGCCTGATTTACCAATTCCCAGAGTTTCTTTGGCCACGGCGTCTAGCCCAATCCGATGGCCAATACTCTTCTTAATGCGGGTCATCACATCGAGTGTAGGAATCTTGGTGATGTCACCTTTGTAGTACGGGACGAGTGTTTGCATATCGAAGCCATCAATATTAAATCCAATCACCACGTCTGCCTTTTCTAAAAGCGGAAATAAATCTGGCAAGTCTTTTTCAAAGAACGAGTGCATCTCGCCTTGGCCAGAGTTGGTTTCCCGAACACACACACCCACAAACGAGACACCGAGTTTGTCGGGGAAAAATCCCCCGACCTCATCAAAGGCTTTCTTAGTTTCGACATCGAGAATTAGTTGTAACATGGCAGCTTTCTACGTGATCTGTGTATGTGATCCTAGCCAAGTGCTGCGCTATAGCGTCGCTCTACTTCTGCCCAGTTCACCACACTCCAGAACGCAGTAATGTATTCTGGACGGCGATTTTGATACTTGAGGTAGTATGCATGTTCCCAGACATCTAAGCCTAAGATTGGCGTGTCACCTTGCATGAGCGGTGAATCTTGATTGGGCAAAGAATAGATTGCTAGTTTTTTATCTTTAGTCACCACGAGCCAAGTCCAGCCAGAACCAAAGTGAGCAGTTGCTGTGGCGGCAAATTTTTCGGCAAAGTTTTCAAAATTGGTAAATGTGGTATTGATAGCTTCCCCGATTGCACCACTGGGTGTTGGATCACCTTGAGGTCCAATGATTGTCCAGAATAATGAGTGATTGGCATGGCCTCCGCCGTGATTGCGAACCGCAGTTTTGACCGCTTCAGGAATGGAGTCAAAGCCCATCAAGAGTTCTTCGACTGATTGGCTAGCTAAACCAGAGTGTGCTTCCAGCGCCGCATTTAATTTATCGACGTAGGCCTGATGAAGCTTGGTATGATGAATCTGCAACGTTTCCGCATCGATGTATGGTTCAAGGGCAGCGTGTTCGTAGGGTAGTTGAGGAAGGGTAAACATAAGATCCTTTCAGGTAACTTTGTACGTATTTTTTACTTTTTACTGCGTTTGTTGCTACATATGAGAGCCAACAGTAGCTAGACCATACCAAATAATCAGCGTTGAGCAATCCTACGTTTATCCAAATTACAGCAAGAAAACTGTAAAAACCAGGTTGCGACTTGAGGCGGAACTCAGGCAGTTTGACCAGCTTCGGCCACGATTCTTGCCAGCTCTAGCGCGCGATCTCGCCCGGTGGTTTGAATAAACTGTCTCACTTTTTCTTGATCAAAGGCAGGTGCCACAGAGTTCTGGGAGGTACTTGTCCGATCAGGCAGAAACTGCTCAATACCCATATAGCCGCGTGCACCACTTTCTAAAACGGTGCGGAGTTGTTCTTTTGCCAATTCGTATGGCGTGTTGCGCATACTGAGTAGCCACGGAATATCGAGTTCGGCCGTGAGGGTGACCGCACCCAATGCACTGAGCGGGTACTCTAAAGCCATCACCGAGCATAAATTTCTCAGCTCTTGGACTGCCCCCAGCTGCAAATCTGGAAAGTGTTCTTGATACTCTTGCTCAGAGCCTTCCATATACACAAGCACTTCCAACAGCAAATCAATTCCTTCGTGCTGGCAGTAATCATAGACTTCGGCGACAAGCTGTTTTTTGGTGGCCGCTTCTTTTTCTTCAGGATTAAAAAATAGCTCGAGTTTTGCCACTCCATAGTTGTTGCGGACTGCCTCGACACTCCAGGTTTGCGACAAAATTGGGACGGATAACGGGTCGGCATCAAAAGTCCGTCGCTCGAGCGGGAAAATACTGCCAACTTCTGAAAATAATCCAGCACTAGTAGCATGGCTTACTTCTGGGCTTACCAAGATGCTCGAGAATGCAGATTTGTACGCGGTAATCAGCTCCTCTAAGAGCTTTTTCAAGGTCGGATCAGCGTTAGATTGTGAAACTGGCACTCCCAAGATGTCACCGACTGCCACCAGTTGATCAGCAGCTAGGATTGTAAACATTCCCTGTCGTGTCGCAATTGTCTCTACGTTCATTGATTCAGTATACGCGTAGACAGAAATTCTGGGAAGATTGTACTGAGCATCTTTAGCTTATCTTTTGTTCATTTTCTATTCATATGTTCATTCCTAGTTTAAATTTGGTAGCAAAATGGTATATTCTAAAAGAATACTAAAAGTATCCTTTTTTACATGAATGGCACATATGAATACCGGTACCTCTTCCAAAACACAAATGACTTCTCCAGCTCCAGTAAATAACACTACTCCTGATGCGGCCGCAGTAACTACTGTGCCTTTTTCATCCATCAGTGAGCTTTTCCAACAAAGCTGGCAACGATTTACTAATGGTGCACTCAATGCCTTATTTTTATCTTTACTTGCTGGCCTAGCATATCTGGTGGCAGCTCTTATTTCGGGAGGTTTATTTATTGGTTTAACTGCCAGTATCATGCCTATTTCTGAAATTATTGAAGTAGTCAGTGAAGATGGTTTGCCAGCAGTACTTTCACAACTTGGGCCATCCTTTGTAGGTTATGCTGCTGCCAGTGTCGGTTTGCTGGCTATTCTCATGATGATTATTGGTGCCGTATATATGTTAGGACTTATCTACACTTTTGCTTGGGCAGAGAACAAACCGAAGCTAGGTGAAATAACTTCTACAGCGTTCAGTAAAATTGGCGTGTTTATTTTGCTCAATCTTGCCTTGGGATTTATGATATTTGGTGGAATGTGGGTCTTTTTCATTCCCGGAATCATAATGTCTATCTTCTTTAGTTTTGCAACATATGAGTTGCTACTCGAAGGCAAAAGACCATTCGAAGCTCTCAAAGGGAGTGTCGCCATCATCGCGGCAAACTTTGGCAAACTGATTGGGCGCTATTCCCTCTTAGCTATATTATACTTTGTAATTAGCTTTCTTCTGCCAACTATTTTTGAAGCACTGGGTGAAAATATTGCAGCTGCTTATGCTGTTGTTGACTTCTTTCTCTCACAAGTAATGAGTTGGTTTTCGATTGCCTTTGCGGTAACTCTCTACTCACAGGCAAAAGCTGCTACCCCAGAGGGAGCTACGAGTAGTGGCTTGTATAAAACGTTAGTTGCTATTGCGATCATCGGTTGGGTGTTATTTGCTCTTGTAGCAATTGTTGTCACCGCAACTGCTGGTGACCAACTTGGTGATTACTTCAACAAAAGTAGTCAAAACCAGATGGATGAATCTAACTATTCTGATGATATGTACGACTTTTCTACTTTTGAAACAGAGTTTGAATCTACTCCAGATTCAACTTCCGACCCTATTCCTGATAGCATGCTTGAGTATACACCGACTGAGTAGGACTTGATTCTAACTGCGTTTCAGATGCAGTTTATTAAACGTTTATTTAAGCTAGGTTGAACTACATACTTACACAATTAAAAAGGCCCTCTTTGCAGAGGGCCTTTCTTGTTTCACTGTATGTTTCAGCACAGACGTTGGTGCTTTTTTACAGCGCAGCCGCCTGCAAGAAGTTCTCTTGCAGTGCTGCAGTGTTCAAGTGTTAGTCGCGTCGACCGCCTCGGTCTCCTCCGCGTCCGCCACCGTAGCCACCACGACCACCTCGGTCGGATCCGCCACCAAAGCGTCTGCCACCTCCACCAAAACCACCGCGATCGCCACCTCTGTCACCACCGGTGCGAGCTGGACGATTGGCCCGAGCTTGCTCTTCTTGTTCTGGAGTTAACATTGAAAGAGAGATTTTACCGTCTTCTTTAATTTCGTTGACACGAACATGGACAACATCGCCTTCTTTGACGATTGCAGATGCATCAGGCACAAACTCGGTAGACATTGCTGAGACGTGGACCAAACCTTCGCGACCTGGTAAGTACTCGACAAATGCACCATATGACTCAACACGGATAACAGTTCCATCGTACTCATCACCGACTGTCATCTCGCGGAACATATTTTGAATGCGAGTCTTGGCTGCATCGATCACTGATTGATCTTGTGAAGAAATATTCACTAAGCCAACTCCGCGCTCTTCGTCTTCATCGACGTCGATTTGCGCACCAGTCATCTCGATCAAAGCCTTAATGTTTCTGCCGCCTGGACCGATCAACTCACCAATTCTGTCGCCAGGAATGGTTACTTGTTCAATCTTAGGAGCATATTGTGAAAGCTCTTTTCTAGGCTCAGGAATTGCAGCCAGCATCTTTTCCAAGATGTGCAGACGACCAACTTTTGCTTGCTCGAGCGCTTGCTCTAAGACAGGGCGAGGAATACCTTTGAGCTTGATGTCCATCTGGATGGCGGTAATACCTTCGGTCGTACCAGCCACCTTGAAGTCCATGTCACCAACGTGATCTTCCAGACCTTGAATGTCCGAGAGAACAACGTAGTTCTTGCCATCACTCATTAGTCCCATTGCAATACCTGCAACTGGACGTTTGATCGGCACACCTGCTGCCATCAAAGACATCGTTGAGCCACAGACAGATGCTTGTGAAGTTGAACCATTTGAACTCATGATTTCAGACACAACGTGAATTGCGTATGGAAACTCAGTTTGAGTTGGGATCATTGGCAAAAGGGCGCGTTCAGCTAAAGCACCGTGTCCAATTTCGCGGCGTTTTGGCATTCCAAAGCGACCGGCTTCACCAGAAGCGTATGGAGGCATGTTGTAGTGATGCATGTAGTGACGAACTTCTTCACCTTCAATACTCTCGATCAATTGGCCAAGATTTGGCGCACCGAGTGTAGTGATTGTGAGAGCTTGAGTTGCACCGCGTTTGAACATGGCAGAACCATGAGTCCGTGGGAAGACATCGACTTCACACCAGATTTGGCGGACTTCATCAGTCTTACGACCATCTGGGCGCATCTTTTCATCGATGATCATACTGCGAGCAATTTTCTTGGTTAAAGAATGGAACGCAGTTGAGAGTTCAGCATCAGAAACTTTTTCAGCTTCATCTGCAACACCTTCATTAAACTTTGCCAAAATTTCTTTAGATAACTCACTTGCACCACTTGGTTCTAAGCGACCTTCTTTTTCAACGACTGCACGCATTTCTTTGGCGTAGTCTTTCATAATGCGTTTTTTAAGCGCTTCTGAGCGAGCTTCTGCTTCTTCGTTGATCTCGACTAAAGAAAGTTTTTCTTTACCGATTTCTTTGACCATTTTATCAATCTGGGCACAGATCTCACCACAAACTTCTTGAGCTTTGGTTAGAGATTCGATCATCACTGCTTCAGAAATTTCATCAGCTCCTGCTTCGACCATCAC
>CAYUES010000030.1:0-1624 GCA_964443885.1 uncultured Pseudomonadales bacterium | reverse complement strand
TGTTGGCAGTACCAGAAACGATTAAGTCCATGTCATCAATCTTTTGCTCTGACATGGTTGGATTGATTACAAAGTTACCAGTCGATTTTTGGTAGCCCATGCGGATACCAGCCAGTGGACCGTCAAATGGAATATCTGAAATACTGAGACCGATTGCACCACCTAGAAGGGCCAACATATCTGGTTCGTTCTCACCATCATAGGAGAAAACTGTTGAGATAACTTGGACTTCATTGGTAATACCATCTGGGAACATTGGACGAAGTGAGCGGTCAACAACGCGGCCTTTGAGAATCGCATCGTCACTTGGGCGACCATCGCGCTTGACCCAGCGAGAACCTTTGATGATGCCACTTGCGAATAACTTTTCAGCGTACTCGACAGAAAGTGGGAAGTAGCCTAAGTTTACTTTGCGACCCAAGGCGACAGTGGTGTGCACGACTGTTTCACCACAAGTGGTGATCACAGCAGCTGAAACTTGCTCTGAGTAGCGACCGACTTCAACGGTGACGGTTTTATCACCGACCTTGATGTCTTTTTTATACGTATTTGGGTACTGTGGATATGACATATCCAGCTCCTTAATTTAAAGCGGAAAAGTGTTTGAGTATTCTGGAGAAAAGACACCGGCGGTCTGATTTTTACAATCAGTCAGTATCGTCTCTCTCGAATCCTCTTCAATACACTTACCTTTATTACTAGGGTTTATTGTACCACAGAAAATACGGGTTTTCTCGAGAAGTAGCCCGTAGTTTACTTGTATGCTCCAGCACGATGAGTTATTGAGTATAGCGTAAACGTAATCTTTCCTGGCTCTTTAGCTGTTTCATCTTGCAAAAGCAATGCCCGATAGTGTATCCCAAGCATACAAGTATATACCGGCAAATCACCTATATAGGTATCTTCTAGTTGTCTTGGCTGAAAAATAGCAGGGTTTACTTGTAACTTCCAAACCATACTACCCAGTTCTCTTCTCCGTTTTTTATCTTTAATACCACCTCTTTTAAGAGCTTCTTTCATATCGCCCGGATTAATCCGTAATGTATTGATTGGCGTTTGAGATCTCTCCGAACTTTCTGTCTTTTTTACTTGAACTGCCGGCTGCGATTTGGTACTTTCTGTTCTTCTTTTTGACGAAGTTTTTTCAGCCACAGCAACAGGTGCTTGTGGGGCTATTTTTTTGGGAAGGGCGGGCTGACTAGAAACTTTAATCCCGAGTTTTTTTTGTTTTTTTTCTTCTAGCTGAGCTGCTACTTTACTGTGAATGTGTTCGAGAATAATTTTAATAAGACTTTGCGAATACCAATAAAAGTGTTGTAGAACTATGCTCATGTTCTGCTCTTCAATCAGCGACCAAGCAAAATTATTTTTTTTAGTATCTACTGCAAAACGAATAACTCTTGGTGTAGTTGGACTTGTCTCCAACAAAAATACTAGTTCAAAATCAGCTGCATTTGAAGTTTGCAACTCTATATTGATCATAGTAGGAATATGGAAATTAAATTGTTTGAGTTTTATGTTAACAATAGAAAGTGACCATTTTCTCATTCTAGAATTAGCAAAAATATACTGAATTTTATCTTTGCAGTTGTTATAAAAGTCTGTCTGATCAACATAGTTACGT
>CAYUES010000029.1:0-15095 GCA_964443885.1 uncultured Pseudomonadales bacterium | reverse complement strand
CATCTGAGCTATACACCCGCAACGAATTAGTATTGTACCATGAAGGATCTCAGATGAATACCATTTTTCGCGACGATTTTCAGATCTTTTTGAGGCTACGGCCAGAGGGCAAGATCTTACTTTTTGGCAAGGACAATTTGATCATCTTTGTAGTCAACTTTGATCGTATCGCCAGCTTTGATCTCGCCTTCGATCATCTTGAGTGCGAGTGGATCTAGAATTGAAGTTTGAATTAAGCGTTTCAAAGGACGAGCGCCAAAGACAGGATCGTAGCCAGCTTCCGCCAGTGAAGCCAAAGCGCTTGCAGTAGCTTCAAGCGTGATATTTTTCTGCTTGAGTCGTGCTTGAGCTCGCTGGAGTTGGATCTCGACAATTTGAGTAATCTCTTCTCTAGTGAGTGGCTGGAAGATAATACTGTCGTCAATCCGATTCAAGAACTCCGGTTTGAATCGTTCGCGCAGCGCTTCATTGACAGCAGTTTCCTGGGCTGCCCGATCACCTTGGAGTTCGGCAATGTCTCTACTCCCCAAATTTGAAGTCATAATAATGACGGTGTTGGTAAAGTTTACTGTCCGTCCACGATTATCTGTCAGGCGGCCGTCATCTAGAACTTGCAACAGGACGTTAAAGACCTCAGGGTGAGCTTTTTCGATTTCATCAAACAGAATCACCGTATATGGATGGCGGCGCACCGCTTCAGTGAGTTGTCCGCCCTCTTCATACCCGACATAGCCTGGTGGTGGCCCAATCAGCCGCGAGACGGCTTGCTGCTCCATGTACTCGCTCATATCGATCCGCACTAGTTGATTTTCATCGTTAAACAAGAACTCGGCGACCGCTTTGGCGAGCTCGGTCTTACCGACACCAGTTGGCCCCAAGAAAATAAACGAGCCAATTGGTCGATTTGGCTCTGAGATGCCCGCACGGGAACGGCGCACGGCGTTAGCCACCGCCTTGATGGCTGCTTCTTGGCCAATCACGCGTTGTTTCAGGTCATCTTCCATCTTGAGGAGGCGGTCGCTCTCGGTACTGAGCATTTTTTGGACAGGAATCCCTGTCCAGCGTGCCACAACCTTGGCGATATCTTCTTCGGTTACTTCCTCCTTGAGCATTTGCTGATCTTTTTGAACCGCATTGAGTTTTTTCTGAGCATCCTTGATTTTTTGTTCAAGGGCTGGGATCTGGCCGTACTTAATTTCGGCGGCTTTTTGTAAGTCATAGTTACGTTCAGCTTGGGCAGCTTCTTCGCGCAGTGCGTCAAGCTGTTTACTACCGTCTTTGAGCGTATCAATCACTTCTTTTTCGTTCTTCCAGTGCAGTTCCAAGCGATCATACTCTTCGCGCAGTTCTGAGAGCTGTTTTTCGATAGTTTCGAGGCGCACTTTCGAGGCATCATCTTTTTCTTTCTTTAATGCTTCTCTTTCAATTTCAAGTTGGCGAATCTTGCGTTGGAGTTGATCGAGCTCAGTGGGTTTGCTATCGATCTCGATTTTCAAAACCGAAGCGGCTTCATCCATCAAGTCAATTGCTTTGTCAGGCAAGAAGCGATCAGGAATGTAGCGCTTGGAAAGATTGACGGCAGCGACAATCGCGGTGTCGGTGATCCGCACCCCGTGGTGAGCTTCATATTTCTCTTTAATACCGCGTAAAATTGAGATTGCATCTTCGACGTTTGGCTCTTCGACCATCACTGGTTGGAAGCGGCGCTCCAAGGCAGCGTCTTTTTCAATGTACTTGCGATACTCGCGCAGTGTTGTGGCGCCGATCGTGCGCAGCATGCCGCGAGCCAGTGCTGGCTTGAGTAAGTTGCCCGCATCGGTGGAGCCTTCTTGGGCACCAGCACCAACAATGGTGTGAAGCTCATCGATGAATAAAATAATCTGCCCATCTGAGCTCTCAATTTCTTTAATGACCGCTTTAAGTCGATCTTCAAACTCACCCCTATACTTGGCACCAGCGATCAGCGCACCCATGTCCAAAGACAAGAGTTGTTTGTTGCGCAAGGTATCAGGCACGTCGTTTTCGATAATCTTGCGTGCCAAGCCTTCAACGATCGCGGTTTTTCCAGTGCCAGGTTCGCCGACCAGGACGGGGTTATTCTTGCTGCGGCGTGACAAAATCTGCATCACCCGGCGAATCTCTTCATCGCGGCCAATCACGGGATCGATCTTGCCATCACGAGCTAGTTTGGTAAAGTCGAGCGTGTATTTTTCAAGCGCTTGGTACTTTCCTTCTGGATCACGGTCGGTGACTTTCTGGCTGCCGCGCACTTCTTTGAGCGTTTCTTTGACTTCTTTTTCTGAAGTTTCAAGAAGGGTTTTAAGTTCTGCAGTTTTGAGAAGTCCCAGTAATAAGTGCTCGGTACTGACGTACTCGTCGCCCATTTCATCGGCACTCTGCTCTGCTTTTTCTAGAGCCTCGCGCAGAGCTGAAGACAGCACTGGCTGGGTGGGGCCAGAAATTGTTGGGAGTTTGGTGACGGCGGTTTGTAGCGCGCTCGAGATAGCGTCAGGATTCTTCTGTAGTTTTTGCAAAATAGACGAGACGATACCACCGGGCTGCTTGACGAGCACCAGTGCTACGTGGAGTGCGGTGATCTCAGAGTTCTTGAGGGAACTTGCCAACTCCATTGCACCTTGTAAGCTCTCGGCAGATTTGGTTGTGAGGCGATTTAGATTCATATATCATTCTCTTTCCTAATAATAAGTGAGAGTACGTATGAGATCTATTGTAGCGAGGAGGGTATATTTTGTGAAGAGTCAAATTAGCAGTCCCTATAAAATACTGCTAATATAGGGGTATTATGATATATTTTGATACATCAAGCTAATTATAAGAGCAAATTAAAGCTCTTATTTTGACAGGTGAATCAACTTTATTACTAGATATTTTACGTCTTATTGAGGTATGCCATGCTGAGCAGCTTGTGCAAACCCAAGTGGATTGTTATCCGGATCTATTCCAGTCTCACGATAGTCTTCGTTTCTTTGAGCACCATCTTCATTGTGGATGTAGCCGTTGTATAGGAGAGAGTTAAGTTGACCAGCTAAATCATTAAATCTATATAAAAATGTGATGATTTCTACATCCGTGGAAACAGTGATCTGTGCTTTCAAGTCGTCAAAATTACTTATTAAAATTTGAAGGAGCACTTCAACCTGATCTGGAGTTAGCGGTTTCTCCACATCTTGACGCATTATTTCAACTAAAGCAGCCTTAGCAGGACTGAGTGCCGCCAGGAGCACCGTTCTTTCGGTAGGATCTGTTGGATTACTAGATATACGAGTCATTTCTTCACCACTTTCTACCTTGGCATTATGGTCCTTTACAAGCTGCTCGATGTCTTTTTCCATAGCAGCTACTACGGCTGCGAGTTTTAGAGTAAATTCATCACCCCAATTAGGTGCTTGTTCAGCAAGCACCTCTTCTTTTGATTTATCTTTATTTGCTTCCTTTATTAGGTTGTCGGTCACCATTGCCTTATCAATAAATAGTTGTATAAGTTTTTGCACAGTTTCTTGATTGCCAAAACCAGCTATAACTTCGCCCACTTTGGCAGACTGTCCCTCACCAATTTGTATTTCTTCAGTAGAACTACTGGCACGTTCGTAGATATCCTGCACGGCTTGAGCTAGCGCTGTTTGATACTCAGCATCAGCCTGAGCCTCGCTGTCCTGAGAACCATCTGATCCTGACTCTGATTGCTTGTCGACCTGGGTGGTGGTGTCCGGATTTGCGGGAGGAATATCTTGTGCGAAAGCGATTTTACCATCAGGTGTTAATGCCAATGTTACACCTAAAGCGACTGATAAAATCGATAACCAGATTTTTTGAGCGCGAGTACGAGGCTCACTTGCTTCAACACTTTTTCCTGGCTCAGAATTTATTGGTGGTGTGCTTGGTGTAGTTTGAAAATCACCTTCATTGTGTGGAGTTTGTTGATCAGGAAAAGTCATATCAGTAATTATAGCAGAGGTGCAGATTATTCGTCACGATTTTTTTGTTCTTGGATAACTCGTTCTAAGTACAAACAAAACCATATCGCAAATGAGGCCAGTAGAAAAGTAATCTGAGCGTTATCAGGGTTAGAGTGTTCGTGACCAATAACTTCTATACCTATTTGAGATATTTTATACAATGTAGTAACCATGAAGATTGCTTCAAGGTTAACTAAAATGTCATACTGATGGACTGAAGCTAATTTTTTGAGTTCTTCAAATAGCTGATTGAGTAGCTTCTCTTCAGATGTCTTCTGAGAGTTTTCAGGCCCATCTCTCAGAAACTCTTTAGCACCCGCAGGCAGGATCAGTTTTTCGGTGGAGTTAGGCATGGTAGCCTCCCCAATTTTCAAATTAATACTGTTTAAACAGTTAGGCCGAAAGTAGATTAGAAAAAAGTCAGTCGCACAGATACGTAAAAGTGTTCAGCGGAATTGGCAGTATTATACGAAGGCACAAGCTAATTCGTAACCCACAAAATAGTGTAGCTATGTGCTTTATCTATTGAAATTTGCGCACAAAGACTGCAGTTACTTTGTCACGATTGGCAAGAACACCTCTGCCCCACTGATGGTGAGGGCTTGATCTACTTGCTGCGTGCCATGGTCTGGCGAAGTGACTCGGAGAGAAACGACGTGCTCTCCTGGCTCTGGAATCAGTAGCCCCGGTGGATGTTGGCTGGTGCTAAAGGCTACGCCATTGAGTAACCATTCATAACTGACCGGCAGTGTGGTTGTAGGAGTTTCCTGAGCGATAATCGATAGATTTTGTAAAATAACGATTGAAGGTGCAGTTTTGTTTTGGACCAGGGCGCTAAACTTTGGTTGAATCAGAATTTCACCCTCACAGAATGGGTGGTTGTGCTCAGGAACACTACAGCTACCGCCATAATTAAGGTATGACCACTCATTTTGTGGCAGAATTGGTTTGTTATAAAACGCTGGATCTTCTTCGTTAGCAACGCCACCGACAATATATGGATTAGTAGCAGTAAAAACTGTTCCAGAAAATGTGGTGTAGTCTCTTGGTATCGCGAGGTTAGTTGTTTGGTCACAGTCCCAATCGATACCCTTTTCGCCCAAGCTCAGGTATCTTGTGGTGGTACTGCCATCTGGACAAGGATAGATAAATGGATAGAGCACATCTTCTGCAAAGATTCGTTGACCGTCAGTTAAAACATTATTCTCGCGTACCGTTGCAAAATTGGGTGTTGGTGTAAATGCGTGATAATCAATCACATACTCTGAGTCGGTTTTAAAGATGCCGTATGGCATATTATTGTAGTTCATCACCGACAAGTGGAAGGTATTACCTAGATGGAAAAATTCCTTGGCAACTTCGTGTGAACCATCATCGTATTCAACCAAGTAAACTCCACCATGGCCTAGTCCAAAAACATGCCCGAGTTCATGCACCGTAATGACTTTACGAGCGGCATAACCAGGTTCGTCTGGTCTAAATGCGCTTGCAAACTCGGTGGTGATGACAATGAAGCTACTCTTGCCTACTGTTGTGTCGAGGAATGACCCTTCAGCAATGCCGCTAATGCCGGTTGGATCAATGCGGTGCGTATAGAGAGCGGTTATCATTCCTGATTCTGGCAACGCTCGCGGAATTTTACTAAATGCCACTTGCCAAGCCGCTTCGTTAATTCTCTCGGTTTGATTAGCCTGAACATCACTCAATAAACTGGGTATAAATGGAATGGTGATCGAGTGAGAAAGGTCGCCCCATGGGGTAGTTGGATCTTGGGCATAGAGTTGGGGTGTCTCTGGTCCACCATCAAAATGGATGGCAATACCGTGCTTGGCATAGAGTTCGGTTACATCGAGAATTTCTTGCGCTGAAAGCTCGGCAGGATTTCGGTATCGGGGGTCCACCTGACCATTAGCGTCCGGCGGTTGGGCTGCTGTTTCTACTGCGGTGATGACGACATCGGGAGTACACGGGTTTTCTGCTGGTGCATCGGGATTGCCATCGCCAGTTAAGTCGCTGACCGTAGTAGCACCGGTAGTGGTCGTCATTGTGGTACGGGAAGCTAGCTCTGCTTGGTTGGAACGGCCATCACCATCAAAGTCGGAGTCATCCGCAGTGACCGCACAGGCTGCTCGCACGGCGCGCAAGTCGGCAATCGCAGGATACTCGGTAGCGTTAAAGGCTGAAACTGTCGCAGCAGCACCAGTACTGGAATCTTTTTGGGCGCCTTGATCAGGAAATTCGCGAAGACTGGTTCTGATGGCGGTCAGGATGGTTCTACCCTCTTGTTCTCGAATAATTGGTTCTAGAGTGAGTCTAACTGTCTCGCCTGTGGGTGTTTGTATATAAAAACTAGGTAAAGGGAGTTCAGCTTCGGGCCCAAGTATCACTTGAAGCGTGACCGTTTCGACAAAAGCTGTTTTGCCTGCTTCTGCCCTACCCGTTACGTCATGTACTGTCTGAGAAAGGGAGGCATAGAGGGTAGTTGGGTTTTGGATAGTAATGCCTATCCGTTCCAGATGCTCAAAGTACGCTGGAAAGTACGTGTCCGCAACCGCCATATCCCAGGTATCACTAGCAGTGACTAACTGACTGGTATGACCGAGTTGTTGGTGGTAGTCTTGGAGGGCTTGTCCAATTTCTTGGAGGTTGTTGATTTCGATACCTTGCGCCGCCAATGCTTCGAGCACCCGGGCGAACTCCAACGTTTCAGAAGTTGGTAGGGCATCCTGTTGAGTATGTTGCGCAAGCTGGTCAAGCTGGTTGGCGTTGTTTTCAGTTTGGGCCGCAGAATTTGCGGTACTTCCTGGTGCCAGGAACAGACTCGCTGCTAGGGCAAAACTCCATAGCATGCCGACCGATCGAAAGAGCGGTGGTTGCTTGGGGATCGAAAAAAGTTCTCGAGGTTGAGAAGTATCTTTAAAAGAATGTGCACTCATACGAAAAATGTATATAAATATATGGAGATGTGATTACAGACGGGCTGTATGCATAAGTGAAAGATTTGCTGAAACAAACATGATGGTAAGAACGCTGACCTAGGCACGATGTCCATAGGATTTGAAGGTTTTTTGTAAACTTGCGTTTACGTGGAGAAGAGGCGTGAGGTCCTCTTACCTTCCTCCTTAGAAAGGAGGTGATCCATCCGCACCTTCCAGTACGGATACCTTGTTACGACTTAGTCTTCATCGCCAACCTCACCGTAGTGGGGCCACTCTCTTGCGAGTTATGGTCACCCCCTTCGGGTGTTGCTGACTTTGCTGGCTTGACGGGCAGTGTGTACAAGGAGCGAGAACGTATTCACCGCAACCTGCTGATTTGCGATTACTACCGATTCCGGCTTCATGAGGGCGAATTTCAGCCCTCAATCCGAACTGAGGGGCCGTTTATAAGGATTGGCTCAGGGTTACCCCGTCGCGACCTGTTGTCGGCTCCATTGTAGGATGTGTGTAGCCCCGGACGTAAGGGACGTGCTGACTTGACGTCATCCTCTCCTTCCTCCCCTGTAGAAACAGGGGCAGTCTCGTATGACACTTGTAACATACGATAAGGGTTGCGCTCGTTACCACACTTAAGTGGACGTCTCACGACACGAGCTGACGACAGCCATGCATCACCTGTGTATCACTCTCGAAGAAATTCTAGTTTCCTAGAACGTGCAGATACATGTCAAGTCCGGGTGAGGTTTTTCGCTTTGTATCGAATTAAACCACATGCTCCACCGGTTGTGCGCTCCCCCGTCAATTCCTTTGAGTTTTAATCTTGCGATCGTACTCCCCAGGCGCCTTGCTTAACGCGTTAGCTTACGCCACTCCCATAAAAATGGGAACAGCTAGCAAGGAAAGTTTACGGCTTGGACTACTGGGGTCTCTAATCCCATTTGCTACCCAAGCTTTCGTCTCTGAGCGTCAGTACTGTCCTAGAAACCTGCCTTCGCGCGCGGTATTCCTCTTGATATCTACGGATTTCACCCCTCCACCAAGAATTCTAGTTTCCTCGAACAGACTCTATCCTCCCAGTTTTTCTTGCTTTTCTGAAGTTGAGCCTCAGGCTTAAACAAAAAACTTAAAAGGACGCCGACTGACCCTTTACGCCCAATAAATCCGGATAACGCTCGCACTCTACGTATTACCGAAGCTTCTGGCACGTAGTTAGCTAGTGCTTTCTAGCGGGGTACTGTCAAAATTCATCCCCCGCCACAGCGGTTTACATACCGAAGTACTTCATCCCGCACGCGGTGTCGCTGCGTCAGGCTTTCGCCCATTGCGCAAAATTCCCGGTTGCTGCCACCCGTAGGTGTAGGTTCCGTGTCTCAGTAACCTTGTGGCCGATCATGCTCTCACATCGGCTAACCGTCGTAGTCTTGGTAGGCCATTACCCCACCAACTAACTGATAGTTCGCAGGCTCCTCCAATAGTGTCTTGCGACTTTCCCCCGAAGGGCGTATGCGGTATTACCCCACCTTTCGGTGAGCTATTCCCCGCTACTGGGTAGATTCCTACGTGTTACTCACCCGTCTGCCACTGTCCTTGCGGACCGTTCGACTTGCATGCCTAAGGCACACCGCCAGCGTTCATCCTGAGCCAGGATCAAACTCTCAAAAAAAAGTTTGTAGCTCTTTGAATTATTTAGAATTAACGGATTATTAAAAATTAATGAAAACTCACTGATGATAATAACCCATTAATTCAAACAGGTCTTACCATCATGTTTATTTCAGTCAATATCTTCACTTGTTAAAGAACAACATAAAAAACCAGAACCGATTAGTGTTTTGGTTGATGTATATTATGATAAGTTTTGAGATTAGTATCCTGAAACAGGACTTGATCTTTGTCTTGAGAACTTGAAGTATACCATCGAGGTGGGAAAAAGGTCAATAGTATGTTGCGGCGTTGCCACTACTGGACCGATGGCCCATTTCCAGTTGAACCCGATCTTTGGTTTCGTAAGATCCTCAAAATTCTAAACTTTATAGTCGTAGGAGTCGGCGTTGGTGTTGGGGCAACGACGGCCGCTGGTGGTTGTGTAACTGTTTTAGCAGGTTCGGCTGCGGCCCCAACAGCTGGTTGAATACTGACGGTAATTTGATTTGACCATGGGACAGCTGTATCTCCCACTTTAGTCTCATTTGGGAAGTTGGCATCAGGCACCCAGATGCGGAACGCAGCGGTGAAACGATTTGGCGCAATGTCTTTGGTGACACTTGAAGGAATATACACTTCGCCATTATCTGCCCAGTACCACTTGGTGGGACTGCCACCTACTAGCTGGGCTTCTAAGAATCCCGTATATGGATACGCCACTGGATTGTTTGAATCAGTGATCACATCAACTTTGAGGTAGTACGGCTCACCTTGTTTAATTGTTACTTCAGAACCAAGTGGTGCGGTTGGATTAGTGGAAACCGCCACTTTGAGCTGTGGATTGCGATAAAACTTCTTGAGGGTTGTAACGTAGGTGGGTTCAGAAATTCTGTTTGCAAAACAATCAGCATCTTTACTACAGTCTTTAGTACAGCCGACGCCATTTTCAACTGAGTAAGTATTATTGGCACAGATTGGCAGTCCGCCAAAACCATTGTATGTACCACCAATTATTTGAACGGGCCCGACGTTCTTGACTAAATACCAAGTTTCGCGGAAGAATCGGCTTTGATGACCGCCTGCAGAAGCAAAGTTATAGTCATTGTTCTTATCATTGTACTCATAAAAATCAATGCGCAAGGCAGGTCCTTTGTAGCTAAACTCACCAGGAGTGTTAGCCGCAATGTTGATTTCTTCAAATTCGTACCGGAGTGCCCAACCATCGTGAGTCTCTGGCATCTGAGCTTGAGCATTGAATATAGTTGGGCAAGTTTGATCATTGGTAATCAAACCGTACTGAGCTTTAGAAATATACTCTTTACTTGGGACACTCAGTGTTTTTTTGCCAATGCCGTAGGCTGGTACTTGGGGATCAAAGGTTTGATATTGGCGAGAAAGTGACGCTGGGAGTGAAGACTTAACCTCTTGCAAATTAATAGTGTTGTAGAGTTTATGGCCAGTGTAGGCAATCCAGTTATTGTAGTTGGTGCCTGCTGGTGAAGTTTTGGGATCAGTCATCATCCATCTGATCACGGTTCCACCTTCGCCACCAAGTCCTGGAATTGTCTGCCCCCAATAAGCGGCCGGATGATCTTTGGTGAACTGCCAAGGGATGACGGTATTACCACACCAATCAGTAGCTTCTTCCAAAACGATCCGACTTTGGCCAGTACTATTGGTGAAGGTATTTCTATTATTAAAGATATACGAGTAGCCTGACTGAGTTGGCCAGTAGTCGCTCAGTTGAATTTCTTGACGTGAAGTATCAGGATTAGAAGTGGCAATGACTTCGACGGTAAAAGCATTACTCCATGGTACGTTTAGACCATGTGGTTTAAGTTGTGCGGTGTACTTTCCCGTTGGAATCGTATCAAAGTCGATGCGGGCAATGCCTTGATTGTCGGTTACGTAGACTCCCCAAGGTTTTGAACCCCAGTTCTCTACCACTTGGCCGTTGATTAAGACATCGAGAGCAGTGGTACAGTTAGAACCAGTTCTGACGTAGTAGCGGGTAACGGATTGGGGAATGGTAGTGCTTTCAGCATACTCCACTCCATTAGACGAGACTCGAACGTTGTTGCCAAAGCTAGTCGTACAGGGCGCATTGACTGCAGCTTTGGAACGATCGTCGCTGTTTTTCTTGATGAAAGCTAGACTGAGGACCAGGCCTCCAATTAATATCAATAAAAAGATAAAGAGAAACGGCAACTGGTAGGCTTTTTTTCTTTTGTAACTATGGATGGCTTTAGGGGAAGATTTTCTCATGGTATGAGGGTAATTTTGAGTAAGTGATATAAGAAAAGCAAAATTACGCTCTTTCAGAGTACAAGTTTGCTTCAGCTGAATCAAGCACTAAACGTACTTGAACGGTGTTGTATCAGCAAATATACGTAATTTGTATGTAGTATGGAATCTTATGCAATCACTGCCCCACCCAAGCAAACGATGTCTTCGTTTATCTTGTGGTATAGAACAGCGGACTGGCCTTCGGCAATGCCTTGGGTTTGCTCGGCCAAGGTGATTACGCCAGTGGCCAGATCTATGCTACCAGGGATTAATTTACCAGTGTGGCGAATTCTAATTAATAAGTTAGTACTTTCTGTGGTTGGTTCGGTACGTTGCGACTCGGTTTTTGGTCTGGTCAGCTGCCCGATAATTTTCTCTGCAAATTCCTTATCAATCCAATGTAGCTCTCGGGTCTGAAACTGGCTGATATACGTCTGCGCCCCAAACCCGACCATTAATTGATTTTTCTCGGGGATTTTCTTGATCACATAAAAGGGTGGGATGTTTTCTTTCTCAAATACTTGGCCGTCAGCTTGTGTGACCATGCTTTTTTGATTAACTGTAAAGCCATGTCTTTGCCCGACTGTATAAAACCATAAGCCCTGATGACTCCCGATCACAGTACCCTTAAAGTCAACTACTTCTCCAGGATTTTCGCCCAAGCGTTCTTTCAAGAATTGATGGACATTGATGTCGCCAATAAAACAAATACCGACCGAGTCTTTTTTGGTAGCGACGTGTAGCCCGCGCTTGATGGCCTCTTCTCTGACTTGGGGTTTGGTAAAGTCCGCGAGCGGAAAAATAATGTGTTTCAGTTGTTCCTGGCGCAGTAAATATAAAAAGTAGGTTTGATCTTTGTGAGTATCGGCAGGGATGGCGAGGCGGAGTTGTGGAGTGATCTTGGCATAGTGCCCCGTTGCCACCGCATCAAAACCTTGTTCCATAGCCCAGTCATAAAATAGCCCAAACTTAATTTCTTTATTACAAAGAACATCTGGATTTGGCGTAAAACCCGCTTCGTATTCCTGAAAAAAATTCTCAACAACTTTGTTTTTGTAGGTATCTTTAAAGTCCAGAACTTGAAAGGGAATCCCCAGTGACAGGGCTACCTTGAGAGCATCAGCACGATCTTCTTCACTGCGACAACCCGGGGCGCGCCAGCATTCCAAGAACACGCCAGTTACCTCGTACCCCTGCTCTACAAGTAAGTGCGCACAGACTGATGAGTCGACTCCACCACTCATGCCGAGGGCAATTTTCTTTTTCATACGGGATTAATTCATCTTTATGATATGGATTGTTGATAAACTCGTTGATATAAAGATAAATACTTCTCAATCATTACTTTCTGACTAAAGTTCTGCTCAACATGAGCACGACAAGCAGCTCGGTCTAACTCGCCAACACGATGGACGGCTTCAACTAATCCAGCGATGCCTTGTTCTTTAATAACCCAAGAACCTTTGCCGGGTCTTGGTTCATCATCAGGATCAATGATAAAACCAGTTACTCCATCTTTGACCACTTCAGAAACAGCTCCGCGGTTATACGCAATTGCTGGAGTTCCACATGACATTGCTTCAGCGAGTACTAGGCCAAATTGTTCTTCCATTAGGGTCGGAAACAGGAATGCTTTGGCATTTTGATAGAGAGATTTTCTTGAATTTTCATCTGGTGTACCAGCGTACTTAATAGTATCTGTAAAGTAGGGCATGACTTCGGTCTCGATGTACTCTTTGTTTTTTGCCTTAACTGGCGGTGCTCCGGCAACTACCATTGGAAAACCTCCAAGTTGGGCTGCATCCATGGCGTGTTTAATGCCCTTATCTGGTACTAATCGGCTAAACCATAAAACATAGTCTTCTGACTTTGCAGAAAAAGGAAATGCATCAATATCAATTCCGTTATAAATCACTTCGGAATCAACAGCTTCTCCTGCAAGTTGCTGGGCTGCTTTTGATAAAAACACCACCATATCAGTACCTTTGCGATGTGTTTTTACGAGTGCTTCTTTGAGGTTGGGTTGCTGCCAAAAGTTATTATGGATAGTTGTGATAATCGGACTTGAGCTAAAAACCGAGAAACTTGTCAGGTGATGAAAAGACCAACAGTTATTGTGAATTACATCAAACTCAGCACTGTTCTGGATCACGTTTCGTGCTTGCAACAGCTCAAACAGCGCACTACCAGCTACTGGACCTTCAAAGACACCAGTTGTTTGTTTTGAGCTACAGAGAGAGACTAATTTTCCTGAGGTAATACTGTCTGAGGTAGCAAATAATGTGGTATCAACGCCGTTACGTAGTAAGCCTTCATTTAAAACGTGCGCAAAAACTTCAGTTCCCCCTGCGCTAATGGGATCAACTGCGCGTAACAAACTGGCAACAAAGGCTACTTTCACAGATTTTGTATCCTATTTATTTGTAATTTTCAAACCAAGTTGTTCTACCAAACCCATAATCTCAGATGAAATTTTGTCTTGGTGTGTAGTAAGTACTTCAAGTGTTTCATTGTCTTGAGTCATAAACCAGATGCAGGGCTCTTCAGTAGCAGGTACAAAGTCTGCCTCGATTGTGCCTAGCTCAGAAATAGTTGGCACATACCCAAGTTTTATTTTAAATCCTAGATACCCTAAAGTGTTGAAGTATCCAAACGCATTTCTTGATGAGCCAGAGGAAATACTATTGGCATTGGACTTGACGGCAGTTTTAATGAAGTAGAGATCGATAATAGTGCCCAGTGAAGCATTTTTGAGATTTGTTATGTTGAGACTGTCGCTTGCCTTAAAGTGTTCAATGTGTTTGCCCGCATCATTCTTGGAGCAGATAGAACTGCCGACCAGTTGTCCATTTTGATAATACAAAATGCTGTAAACCTCGATACCCGCAGCTTGCTTTGTTTGCAACCATTCTGGAGTGGCAATTACATTGTGACCTTGCTCGGTCATTTTTGCTGCATAGTATGGCAGCCAAGCAGCAAATGATTCAGGTGTAACTACCGCAACGGTTATTTGGAGGTTGGCTTTTTCTATAATCTCATCCAGCTCAACAGCTAATTTTTGAGTAGACTTACTTTTGATTGCGCTGATCCAGTCTTGGTTTGAGATCGGTAGTAACCACTCGATTTTAGTGGGTCGTTGGTATGGTGGAAAAGTAAAGGTATCAGGCATTGAGTAGTTCTATGAAGTTATTATTTCTTCCAAGATTATCTTGGCCACATTCCGTGGGGTTCCTTGCATCGGGAAGTGGTGCATTCGTAATCCTGGTGAAGCATTAACTTCAATTATACCAGCATGGGGTTGTGTACTAATAGCGGTCTCCAAACTACTACACATAATATCAATACCCACAATGTTTAAGTCACATGCTCGAGCGATTTTCTCGAATAACTCTTTATTTTCTGCACAGACAGTATCCGTTACATCCCAGGCTTCTCCGCCAGTTGAGAGGTTGGCAGTTTTGCGGAGAAAAACTTCCTGTCCCATCTCAATAATGCTCTCAGGAGTCAGGTTTTGCTCGGCTAAGTACTCTGTCACTAGTGCATCAATTGTAATCAGACTCAAGTTGTTCTCATGACCGCTGCCACGCCATGGATGAGTGTTTTTTTCAGCCACGAGTTGAGTAATAGTATGAGTCCCATCCCCCACTACAAAGGCAGGTTTTCTAAAAGCTGCAGCGACAAACTTGAAGTTACTGCAAACAATGCGGTACTCGATACCCTCCAGCATTTCTTCAAAAAGGACTCTCTTGCCATATGTAGTAAAAAGTTTAGTTGCTTCTTCGAGATTTTTAACACCAACATGAACGTCTGTGCCGTGACTCGCATCGATAGGCTTCATGACAAGCGGGAAGGTTAGTTCACTCAATTTTGAAACTTCAGCAATTGCAGTAATAACAACCCCACGAGCAGTTGGAAGTGCAAAGTGCGTTAAAACTTCTTTAGTGAGTGACTTTATGTCTGCAATTGTTTTTCCAACTGAAGACTGAAATGAGGTGCGTGAACCGCGGGTGTACCAATTTTTACCTTGATACTCCATCAAAATGGTTTCGTGATCATTAAAGGCTGTACAAGAAATACCCATTTTCTGAGCTTCTTCATACATGATTCGTGAACTGGCATTGAGTTTTGGCATGAATTAAATTCCTACGTGCATTGGTGTATACAAATACTACTTTGTAGCCGAGATAAGTGAAGAAAAGTGGTTGGCTTCTCCGATCTCAGCAACCTTTGCATAGTATACTTCCATATC
>CAYUES010000028.1:0-15381 GCA_964443885.1 uncultured Pseudomonadales bacterium | reverse complement strand
GTTGTTTGTAATGGGTTTTGTGATTTTTGGCTTTTGGATGTTGTCGTATTCACAGTACTTTTCGGAACTACTGTCAGCCAACGTAGAACCGCCAAAAAAAAACTCCCATCAACTGTTACTACTTAGTGGTACACTTTTTGGCTTAGGAATACTGACTAAAGTCCCCGGCTTACTCGATGCTGGTGCAGCACTCAGCGTCGGTTGGTTTGCGCTACTGCAACAAGCTCGTCAGTTCTCGCTTACAACTGTGATCCAAAAAAAGCTCCCTCGCACCGCAGTCCAAATGGGTGTCTTGTTTGTCGGCATACTACTGCCGATTATTCTTTCGATTGTGTACTATGTTTTGCGCGGATCTGGTGAGGCATATCTCAACTTTGGCTTGCTCTATAACTTTCACTACAGTGGCAACTGGGACCTTGGCTTTACCAACCCACTCCTTACTTTTTTCTTTACTTTGCCGGGAAAGTTTTTAGTCGTAGTCACTGGTATTGCAGTTGCATCTGCACTGACTAAATATCTGTCACCTCAGTTTCAAGTTGTCTTCACTTGGACTTTACTTGCAGTATTTGCAAGTTTACTTTCCAACCGACCATATCCGCACTACTTTTTACAAGTTTTTCCACCACTTACGCTCCTCGCTGGCTTTGTGTTAGAAAAATACAAATTTGTATCGCGAATTATAGTTATAAGTTTGGTAGTAAGTTGCTTTGTGCTGATGCTCGCTGTCTTCAAGTTTATGAATCTTGGTGGCTACTCAATCACCGCTTACTACGAACGTTCGTACAACTACTTAGCAGGCAAAACTAGTTATGTAGAGTATCGTAATAGCTTTGATGGACTGATGTCGGACAACTATGCAGCGGCTCAAATCATAACGAAAAGCCCAGATCCATACATGTTTATTTGGGGAACAAACCCAACGCTCTATGCACTTTCAAAAAAACAACCAACTGGTAGATTTACGGTGGCTTTCCACATTGCTGACTTGAATGTATATGAGGAAACATTTAATTCAGTCACCGAAAAACAACCTGAATACATTGTGGTCATGAAAGATGTGCCTTGGGAATTACCAGGCTTAAATACCTATCTGAAGAAAAACTACGTTGCTAATAACTCGTTTGATCACTTCGTCCTCTGGAGAAAACGAAGCTCCAGTAGTTTATAATCATCAGTATGTCAGAAATTCAAAACTTCAAGATGGAAAGCTGGGACCAGCTCAGCACTAATCTTAAACAACCTCTTTTACTCTGCGTAGCTTGTACTGGGTTGATTACTGTTGCGAGTACCTTGTACTATTTCTTTGCGCAACCAGTCATCCCACTTTTATATTCATTAGCACGTCCTGATCAAGCGCTTGTGGCAAAAGAATGGATTTTCTTATTTCCAGTAATAGCATTAAGTATTACGTTGATACATAGTATCTTAATCTCTCTTTTTCGTGATTTGGAGAAATTAGTACTTAGATTATTCGCTTGGATGACACTAGTTATGCAAGTATTTTTGTTTTTAACTATGATGAGAATCATTATAATAACGTACTAAAAGACAAGCTATGTGGCCATTTATAGTAACACTTTTTTTAGCTGCTCTAGTTACACCTGCAGTCATATATCTATACAAAAAGTTCAAGTGGCTTGACGACCCAGAGAAAGAAACGCACGCCAAAAAAACTCACAACAAGCCAGTGCCACGTGGTGGTGGCTTGGTCATTTTTGCTGCAGTTTTTATTGCAAGTCTTTTTTTCTTGAGCTTCGATAGGTACCTTGTTCACATCATGGTTGCAGCGGCACTACTGATGATCGTTGGTTTCTTGGACGATATCTACGATCTACACCCTGTGATCCGGCTTGGAACGGGCTTGTTAGCTAGTCTGATCGTGGTTGGCTCTGGGATTGGAATTGCCTACGTCAGTAACCCACTGGGCGGCGACGTCATTCATCTTAATACGCCGCAGATCCCGATTACAATTTTTGGTGAAACTAGTGTTATTTGGGTACTCTCAGATCTCTTCGCGGTACTCTTCATTATGTGGAACATGAACATTGTAAATTGGTCAAAAGGTGTCGATGGTCAGATGCCCGGCTTTGTCAGTATTGCTCTAATTATTATTGGTATTCTTTCATACCGCTTCATCGATGATCCGACTCAATTTAATACCGCCAACTTAAGTTTTATCGTGGCAGGTGCTTTTGCGGGGTTTTTAATCTGGAACTGGTACCCACAGAAAATTATGCCTGGATATGGGGCAGGGTCACTGGCAGGATTTTTCTTGAGTATTTTGGCAATTCTTTCTGGTGCAAAAGTGGCTACTACATTAATGGTCTTGGCTGTTCCCACTGCTGATGCAATTTTTTCAATTCTGCGCCGAATTCGAGCTGGCAAGTCACCGCTTTGGGGTGATCGTGGGCATCTGCATCACAAATTACTCGATGTTTTTCACTGGAGCAGACGTAAAATTGCTATTTTTTATTGGCTAACCAGTGCTACACTTGGAGTACTATCATTGTATTTGAACACGACCGGGAAATTGGTTACAATCACTATTACTGTTCTCTGTGTTTTTGGGTTACTAGTCTTTGCAAAGTATAAAACAACTAAACATTCATGAAAAACTCTGAGCTTTTTTTACTACTTAAAACTGCTCGACCGCGACAGTGGATAAAAAATGTTTCTCTCTATGCTGCACTCTTTTTTACTGGGTTTCTCTTTACAGATCCCGCTGATGAAACTAGCTATTTTCTACGCGTAACCTTGGCTTTTGTGGCCTTTTGCTTTCTAGCTTCCAGTGTCTACATCATCAATGACATTATTGATCGCGAAGCAGATAGTCACCATCCATTTAAACGCAAGCGACCAATTGCTTCAGGCGCGCTCTCAATTCCAGCAGCCATGTTTGGTGCAGGAGTGAGTCTGAGTGTGGTTTTGTTTTTATCAATGTGGCTGCCACTTTTCTTTAAACTCCTAGTTCTTTCATACTTGGTTTTGCAAATTTTGTACGCTAAGTACCTCAAGCACATTCCTATCTTGGATGTCACGGCGATTGCCAGTGGATTCCTGATTCGTGTCTATGCTGGTGCAGTCGTAGTGAACTTACACATGAGTGTTTGGTTCTTACTCACGGTGATCTCAGCTTCATTATTCTTGGCTGTAGGAAAACGCCAAAGTGAGCGAACTTTACTGAGTGGTAAAGACGGTGATCTCATGGAACATACACGCAAAATTCTCAAGCGTTATAGCCAACGATTATTAGACCAATATACCGCTATGTTTGGGACTGCAACTTGGCTAACCTACGCGCTGTACACGTTTCAAGACCAAGGGCAAACTGCTGATCCACAAGTTACTGCACTCTATACCTTCTTGCCCAAGACTTTACACTCGCAAAAACTACTGATGCTGTCACTGCCCTTTGTAATTTTTGGAGTGATGCGATACTTGCAGTTGATTTATGAAAAAAATGAAGGAGAATCACCTGAGCGAGTCCTGCTCACCGATAAACCACTTCTAGCTACTGTTTTCTCATTTGGACTCGTTGTATTTATATTGATTTACATAATTAGATAAGCTGCCCCCATTTGTATGAAAGCTGCGCTCTATCAATTCCGCTCTGTTATTTTGTTGGCCATTCTCTGCTTCGCTTTTTTTACGCGGATGTACAACCTCAATAATCCTGAGAAGTACCTGTTTGACGAGGTCTATCACGCAGTCACCGCAAAGTTAATTGCCCAAGATGATCCGCGTGCGTATGAATGGTGGAATCCCGCACCAGAGCCAGATACCGCCGTTGATTGGCTACACCCACCCTTAGCAAAGTACTTTCAAGCCGTTTCAATTTTAGCTTTTGGCGAGAACTCATTTGGCTGGCGGTTTAGTTCGGTGGTTTTTGGGGTGTTAGTAATTTTGATTACGTATCATTTAGCGTATCGAATTTTTCACAATCATATTATTGCCTTGATTAGTGCTGCATTGGCAAGTTTAGATGGCTTGCTGCTTGTGCAGTCGCGAATAGCGATGAACGACATTCATGTTACTTTTTTTATTCTTTTTACACTCTATAACTACCAAGTTTATAGACAAACTAACAAGACCTCAAAATTATTTTTAACTGGCCTTTCAGCGGGCTTGGCGATGGCTAGCAAGTGGTCGGGCTTATTTTCCCTTGCGATCGTCTGCTTTTTTGAGTTATTCCATTTTATTGAGTATTTTTTCACTAATACGACGCCAAAAATGAGAAAATATGCCAATAAAACTGTTGCTATAGTTAAATGGCTAGCAGTACGAGCACTCTTTTTAATCATTCTGCCAATTTTTATATACGTCGCTAGTTACTCACAGATGTTTATCCAAGGCAAAGGTTGGGCTCATTTTAAAGAGCTGCATAATCAAATTTGGTGGTATCAAACAACGCTGTCAGCGGAACATCCATACCAGTCTCGCCCATTTGAATGGTTTTTAAACCTCCGTCCCGTCTGGATGAACGTCGAGTACTCAAATCCGGCTGGTGTAAACATGCGCGCCGATATTTATGCGTTTGGTAATCCTGTACTTTTCTTTATTGGTGCTGCCATTGTGTTTGCAACCCTTATTTATTTTTGGCTCAGAGCAGCTGATTACTTTGAGAATCGTGAAAAAAATAGGACTCAAAAAAACTCAGCTATTCAGGATATTTTTGGGAAAATCGTTCACGTTTTAAACACTAATCAATTAGTTTTTCTATTTCTCAGCTATGTTTTGATTTGGCTACCCTGGCAACTTTCACCCCGGATTATGTTCTTTTATCACTACACGCCTGCCGTGCCACTCCTTTGTATTTTGATTAGTTACTGGGCATATCTCTGGGGTCGGCACCAAAAAGGAGTTCTTTTCTTACTTTTTGCAACTATCGCTGCTGCATTTGTGATTTGGTATCCACACTGGGTGGGTATTCCTGTCAGCAGTGAATGGGCAGACACTATTTACTTTGCAATCCCACAGTGGAAATAGCTGCAGGCAGATGCTCTAAAAATTGGAGCGAACGAAGTTCTGCTACGACTTCTTGTATTAAAGTTTTTAACTCCGCGACTTCTTCATCAGGCAACTCAAACGCATGGGACACTGTTTTGCCGGTTTGTGCATCAGGAACAACAAACTCAAAAACGCCTTGGGTAACTGTTGGTTCAAATGAGCGATCGAGTTCTGTTAAGAGTTTATAAAATAATAACTGCCGCTTAAAAGGACTGCGAATACTTTCAGGCAGCTGCTGTTCACGCTCTGAAAGTCCAGCAGACTGGGTTTTGCCTTCGAGTGCATTGCGTGTTTTTGAAGAACCAGTTTTGTAATCAATCACTCGAACAGTTTTTTTCGCTTGATCGATCCAGTCCAAGCGATCAATTCGGCCAACCAATGGAATATCATCGAGCACCGTTTTACGAACGCCATCACCAAAGCGAGCTTCAAGCTGCCACGGACTAATTAGTGCTGGATCAACTTGTGCGATGTAGTCACTCAAAACTTTTTTGCCATGAATTAAACGTCGATCATAGTCTTCCCGTGTCAAAATTTCTGTCGATAGCTTTTCTTCGTACCGTTTAAAAATTTTTTCACTGTCAATTTTCTCACCTGCGATAACTTGCTTGAATAGCACTTCCAGTGCTGCATGGATAGCTGTACCAAACGCTAGATATGGCGTATTTCCAGAGGGGATTACCAGTAAGTTTCTCAGAATAAACGTTGCGGGATCACGCAAGTAATTATTGAGAGCAGAAATTGAAAGTTTGTAACGACTGACAACTTGAGTGAAAAAAATTTTAGCATGCTCTGTGTGATCAGTCGGCAGCGGTGGTGCTACCAAACGGCGCAAGTACTCCTCTTGTTTTTCAATTAGTTCTAGATTTTTTTTGGACTCAAGAGTAGCAATTTTTTCTTGAATTTCGTGAATGAACATACTAGGATTTACGGTTTTTACAGCACTATTTGTAATAACTGTTTCAGGATAACTAACAATCACTTGTTCTTTAGCTCGTGTCAGCGCCACGTAGAGCAAGCGTCGATCATCTTCGTTGCGTTCTTTTTTGGTAATGTCAGTGTGACTGAGTAGTTCAGCCGGCTGCGGCAACATATTTCGCTCGCGGGTGTTTCCCCAAACGCCATCGGTACAGTGGACGACAAAAACATACGACCATTCTTGGCCTTTCGCTTTATGGACTGTCGATAAATGAACTGCGCCGGTTTGGATGTTTAAATCTTGGACAATTAGCGGTATCCCAAAGCCCTGCATTGTCTCGACGGCCGCAAGAAAATGTACCAATTTAAAGTTAGGCCGCTCTTGTGCAAATTCTTGGATTTGTTGTTTCAACGTATTTACATACAACAAATGTTCAACCACCGTGGGCTGCTCGGTAATCCACTCCAGAAATCCGCTTTCTTGCATCACTATTTCCAACCATTCAGGGAAAGTAAGTTGCCCATCCAAACTAGCCCAGCGGTTCAACTTTTCAATCAAACCCGCAATCTTTCCATACTCTTCCTCTGTGAGACAATCTGGTTTGAGGACTTGAATCGCCTCGTGACCCAACTTAATAATTTCTTGGAGTGATTTGCGTTCTTTGCCTGCCAAGTGAGTCAGTCGGTAGACACTTAAGTTTTCCAGCTTCAGCCACTCATAACAAAGCACTTCAAAAAATCGTTCATCTTCTTGGTTGGTTTTAAATAACTCAATCACTTGCAGCAGTTGGAGCAGCTGACGAATGGGCTCGAAGTCAAAAACATTGCTGCCGCCATCAATTTCGTAGGGTACTTCCCATTTTTCTAAGACCTCACTAATCTCGTGAGCCTCGCGGTTGGTGCGATACAAAACGGCAATTTCTTCAGCTTTTACACCGTTTGTTACTAACGATTTTATTTTTTCAGCGACTTGAATGAGTTCAATTGTTTGTGACGGCGCCGACCAAATTTCGACAGCATCAGCTCTCCTTTTTGAAGAACTCAACAATGTGGTCAGTGCTTTTTGTAAAGTTGCGCCAGCGGTAGACGATTGAGCAGCTGTTTCTGTCAAAAGTTTAGTGGCATCACTACTGGTGAGCATGTTATTTTCGATCAAAGCGTGTGCTACAACATTGAGCTCTTGTGGACAACGATAACTAACTTCCAGCGTAATCACTGCCGAATTGGGATACTGCTCGGTAAAGCCAATCACGTTTTCGGTTGAAGCACCTTGGAAACGGTAAATTGATTGGTGCGGATCACCCACTACAAAAATATTTGCCCCTTTACCCCAAAAAGAAGCCAGCAGCTGTACCACTTCATTTTGCGCAGTGTTGGTATCTTGATACTCATCGACCAAAAAATACTGATACTTTTCTTGATATTCGAGGAGTAACGTCTCTTCTTTTTTAAACGCCTCGATCACCAAAACAATCATGTCATCAAAGTCGTAGCGATTCTGCTCGCGCAGTTTTTTTTGATAGGCAGCAAAAACTTGAGCTAGTTCTGTATTTTTTGCTTTTTGCTTATCAAAACTTGCCGCCGCAGCCTTTTTGTCTGGCCGCAAATCATCGGTATACAACTCTGTCACTAATTGAGAAAATCGCTCAGGTGTAATACCTTCACGCTTGAGTTGGGAAATCGCGCGCACAATATCTTTGAGATAGAAAAATGGGGCGTTGAGTGGTTTCAGCGTTTCCAGTGGCTGTTCGGTAATGATACTTTTGACTGTTTCAAAAAGTTCCACACTACTGATCGCTTTGCTCTCGCGGCTGATCGGAAAGTACTCTGGGTACGAGGTAATCACACTTGCACAAAAAGAATGAAAGGTCGTGATCTCTACGTAGTAGCCTTCCTTGCCAATCATTGAGACCACCCGCTCCTGCATGTTTTTGGCAGCAGATTCAGTGAAGGTGAGTGCCAAAATATTGTAGGGAGCAACATCGGTCTTCTGCAAAATATTGGCAATCCGCGCAGATAAAACCTGGGTCTTACCAGTACCTGGACCGGCCACCACCAGCACGGGGCCTTCGATTGTATCGACTGCTTGCCGTTGGGCTGTATTTAACTTTTCGTACAAAGCATGAAACTTTGCAGTGTTTGCGTGATGGTTATTGTTGTTCATCTGAGAGTTCTTGGTGTAAGCGGTCGATACGAGCACCTACAATGCTACCTCGTTCTGCAATGTTGGACTGCAGTGGATCAACGGTTGCTGATTCTGCGCGCGCAAGTGTTTGGCGTTCTTTTATTGATGACTGCAACCGCTGATTCATCTGGGCAGCACGTTTTTCCCCAAAGGTACTGGGTTGCTTAGTGCCACTGGGGCGAGAAAAAATACTAAATAATGGACGCTTCATATCCCAAAGTATACACGGCAGAGACAATAATTTGGAGGCAAATATTTACGATTTTTGTTCAGTAGCTTCAAGTTTAAATAGCATGCTATCTTATCTACTAGTATTAGCCAAGCGGTTCAAAGTGGAGTAATGATTCTCCTGTTCCCTTAATAGTGCCTGGTTGCTCTGATTCAAGTAAAAGCCAAGGCGCAATATGTCTAACAGAATTTTCAAATCCGGGATGATTTATATCAAATAAAATTCTGCGTAGTGGTACTCCTAGTGCAGCTCCCAATTGTCTTTCCAAGGAGCAACCTAAGGATCTATTGTGATCAGGCATAAGGGCAATGCCTGCGACTGGTCGGATTGAAGCGTGAGACTGTTGTATAAATGCAACAAAACTACGTAATAAACGTTCGTATTCCTGGACTCTGGCTTCTCTAGGCAACTCATGATTATTGAAAATAGTCACATCTGCCGCCACGCCACTGGCAACCATTCCTTCAAATTCTGGTGTCGCAGCTGGTTCAATACCAGACAGATAGTACATCCAGTACTTAATAAAATCGGTTTCTTTCCAGCCTGGCCTCGAGCCCAAATTATGAGGTAACGTAACTCGTTGTTCTACGAAAAGATTTGCTGCCTCTCTAATAACAGTTCCAGCATAAAAACTATTTATTAGAATGCAGTTTCTTACTATATCTGGAACAGTTAACTCACCGTACGATAAAACTCGAGCACCTCCACTAGTTAAAGGTGTACTAATGTATACTTCATCTCGATCTGGAAGAATTTGTTTATATGTTCTAGCATATAAACCAGGAACTGTTTCTTGATCAGGTGTAGGAATTCGATCAGGAAACTTTGTAAATCTTTGCTGCTCCATATGAGCATCGACTATATCATAAGAATTTTATTCTAACTATAATTAGTTAAAACAAGCTATAGGTTAGTACTGTTTTTCTGGGAAAGTCCGATTATCGATCCAATTATGACGATCGGCTATACCGCTTTTATTCTTTGGGGCGTGAGTAAGCTTTAATATCCTCATGCAAGGTGTACCAAGTCATATTGATTTGGAGCATCTAAAACAAGGTGTTTTACGTATTCCTCAGGTTATTTCTCTCCATGATATTCATGTTTGGTCACTTGATGGTGAAACAGATATTTTTACTGGACATGTTGTTGTCCAGGATACAGCCCTCAGAAATATAGAAACTTTAAAGAATACTATCAAAACTGAACTTGGCAGACACCATATCGAACACTCCACACTTGAGCTTGAAAGTGAATCAGAGTGTTCTGGAATTGATTGTGAGCCTACTAACTAAAACCTAGGTATTTTTTGATTCCAATGATTTAGCTTTATACCTTACATCAATATGGATTTCTCCTGCATTTTGTTGTAGAGCATATACTATCTCTTCATATTTTAATTTCCATAAGTTGGTCATACTTTCATGAAATGCGACTGGATATCGTTCTGGGAAATGAGATGCAAATGCTCTTTTCATTAATGCATTCATAAATCTAGGATAGTGTGTACCCATACTAGAACTAAAACGTTTGATAGGCCAACTAATTCTCTCAATAAAGTTTAATTTTAGAGTATGAGGCAAATAAACTTCAAAAAGATCTTCGTCTGAATACGGCTTTGGACTATAAGAATTCAAATCAAGAGTTCTTATTCGTATTTCTTTTAATAAATTTAGATCTCCAACGCAATACTCATCTGGAGTGAAAAATGCATTTGCTAAGTTTTTTAATTCTGACTCATAGTTAAGGATATCAGAGAATTCCTGGTGACTAACCATATGTAAACTGGGAACATTCGCATCTTCTCTAGAATTTTCCATTACCGTGTCAATAGTATGTATTTCGTTTCTATTAGCTTTAGGGGTATGTATTAGGACAAAATCTACATCTGATTCGTCATCTGTGATCCAGACTGAACTTCCTACTGGAATCAGAATTATTTCCTGAAGGTTTGGAAATTTTTCTCTTAAATAAGTTAGTGCCGTTTCTCTCTTATTTCTTGTCTCATCAGTTAATAGTGGATGTTCCCACATTCTAGTCACGAATTTATTGAGTACATTTTTGTCACTCTTTATTTCAGGTGAAGCGAGCGGTTCAGCGATAGCTGATACCGCAGGAGTTTCTTTTTTAGACATCACTTCAATCATTATTCTATAGTAGCATTTTTATTTCACATTTGTGACAAATATTTAATTTTTATACGGGTCCTATGCCCCTGTAGGTGAAATTAAATTTAGAACACTAGAAGACAATACAGAAAATTATCAGGAATTTAAATCTATTGTAGAAAACATCAAAGTTGAGTATGATTTTTAGAATTATTTTGAGCTACGTTTATAACGATCATACAAAAACAATGCCGCAAGTGTCCAGTTGTCACAGATCTCACCCGTATCAATCAGGTCGTCAATTTCTGCCCTCGAAAAACTGTGGATTTCTAAGTTCTCTACTTCATCCTCAGCGTGCGGAGTATCCTGTTTTGCTAATTTTTTTAAATCAGTCGCTAAGTAGGCATGATACTTCTGTTCCAGACCACCGGGGTCGGGATAAAAAACTCCCAAATCCTGCCAGTTGGTGGCAGCTAGGTGTAGCTCCTCTTGCAGCCCTCGGGCAGCAGCCGCTTCCCAACTTTCATCAGGCAACTTTCCTTCGCCAGGAAACTGCCAAATAATTTTTTTAATTGGATGACGATACTGCCGAACCAACCATAATTTATTATTTTCTTCTGCAATGATCAATGGCCCTTCATCAACACGACGAGTATAGGTGTACTTCAGTTCGTTGCCTTCAACTAAGCAGGTATCCTCAACAATTTCTATCCAAGGAGTAGCATGTACAATTTTGCTATCAATAATTTCCCATGGTTTAAGTTTAGTTGGATGAGACATATTTGAAAGTATACCAGAGTCGATATTGTATTAAACATCCGTTTCCATGCAGCTTTACTTCATTTTTGCGACTGATCTTTAAGATAAATATCATATAATGGAGAGTTCAGACCAAGTTATGCGAATCACTGCCCAAGCCCACAATACCAGCGTTACCTATCCTACTCTTGAGTTTGTCAAAGACTTAGCCACCGCAATCAATCCGTATAAATCCAAGTTTTTATTGGGTTCGTTCTTGCGTCTCACTAGTGATATCACCAACCTCTATCCCACTTGGGCGTTGAGTCGCTTGATACTCCTCCTCACCAGCACCGCCAGTTCACCTGAGCGATATCAAGAAGCGATCTGGCTGCTCGTGGGTTGGTTTTTGGCCGTCATTTACTCTGCTACCGCACACCCGGCAGCCAAGTGGTTTGGCTATCAAGTCAGTGAACGAGTGGCGCTGGACTCCCGTTTTACAGCACTGCGCCACATTTTTTCACTCGATATTGCCTGGCAAGAAAAAGAAAACACCGGCAATAAACTCAAACGAATTGATAACGGCAGCAAAGCCCTCGACCGTGTAGTGCGCATTTTTTTCAACGTGATTATCGAAGCAACCCTCAACTCGGTCGGTATGCTGCTGATCTTTTTGACTCTGGATAGAGGGCTCGCACTGGCAATGTTTATCTTCATGATTTGTTACTTCGCGCTCTCCTCCGTTTTGACTAAAAAAGCCTCACATCAATCATATATTGTCAGTGGCTACGAAGAAAACTTGGAAGGCTTAAGTTTTGAAACACTCAATAACATTAAAACTGTCAAGTCACTGGGTATCCAACAAACTATTTTGCAAACTTTACAAAAGCATACCAATGACACCTACCGTGAAGTCAGAAAGCGCGTGGAGTTATTTCAAATCCGTAGCGGAGCACTGAGTGTTTTTTACTACCTGTTTGAAGTAGCGATAATTTGTTACATCGTCTTTAAAGTGCTGCGCGGTGACTTCACGCCTGATTTACTCGTTTTGTTTGTCGGGTACTTTGGCAAAGTTGAAGCGGCAGTTTCTGAGCTGGCTGAAGTTTCGCATGAGCTTGTGATTAACAAACTCCAGTTCCATCGCCTCAAAGAAATTTTCCAAACCAAAGCCACAATTGAAGGCACCCACCAACAGCACCAACAAAAATTCCCCGAGAATTGGAAACAAATTGAGTTCAAGAATGTGACTTTTTCATACGAAGAAAAGAAGATCTTGAAAGACTTTAACTTGACGATTAAGCGCGGCCAAAAGATTGGCATTGTGGGCTTGTCTGGTGCTGGCAAAACGACACTTTTTACGCTGCTTTTAGATTTATATGAAAGTTATGAGGGCGAGATTTTGATCGATACGATTCCACTCAAAAAAATTGATCGCCAGGATTACATCAATCACTTGTCAGTGGTTTTGCAGGATACCGAGCTTTTTAACTTGTCTTTGAAAGAAAATATCTTGATTGGCGGCCAGCCAAATGCACCGCTTGATGAAAGTAAGTTGCAGGAAGTTATTGAAACCGCGCACCTGACCGAAGTGATTGAACGGTTGCCAAAAGGCAGCGATACGGTGATTGGTGAAAAAGGTACCAAGTTATCTGGTGGGGAAAAACAACGACTAGGAATTGCCCGGGCGTTGTATCGCCAGCCGCAGTTGTTGCTGATGGATGAAGCGACTTCACATCTGGATGTTGATTCTGAGAAAAAAATTCAAGCCTCACTGCACGTCTTTTTCAAACAAGTGACAGCGGTGGTGATTGCTCACCGTCTGTCTACTCTCAAAGAAATGGATGAGGTGATTGTGATGCACAGCGGCAAAATTGAAGAACGCGGCAGTTTCGAAAAACTGATCAAAAAGGGCGGCATGTTTGCCAGACTGTGGGAGAAGCAGAGGTTGTAGAGTTTTGTCGGAGTGGCTTGATGGAGTTTGAACCCCATTTACTCATTTTGAATTTTATCAGAGATACCTACAACCTTCCCATTGTTAGTAAAGAACTAGCTAATTACGGCTATATAATCCAAAATAGGTCCGAAGCTCGGACCTATTTCATAATATAATTAGATAAGCAATTTAAACTGATAATTATGAGAGACCTAAAAAAAGGAAGCAAAAACCATTGTCGAATAACCGGTCAAAATAGTTTGAACTTATGAAACATCACATATTAAGCATTGGCCTCACGAAGTATCAGCTGCCAGCAGCTAATAATTTAAAATTTGCTGCTAAGGATGCTGAAGAGTTTTTCACCCTTTTTACTCAAAACCTAACAAATATCGGTTACAACAAGCTTTTAGTTGATTCTGAAGCCACATTGGCTCAAATTAGAACGTCATTAGGAAGAGAGTTGCAGGCAGAAATCAAAACTGAAGATACACTTTTTATTTTTTACTCTGGCCACGGTGCCAGTGCTATCAACCCTACTGACAAAACTCTGTCCCACTATTTAGTTCCTTTTGATGCTACCTATGATATTGCAAACACCGGAGTTTCTGTTTCTTTCATAAAGGAAGCTCTTGACCAAATAAACTGCGCAGCCAAAGTGATGTTTATTGATAGTTGTTTTAGTGGTTCGGCCTCTTCTAAGCACTTCCCTGTACCCACCACCAAGTTTCAAGCACAGGCCGTCAAAACAATTTCGAATACTGTATCTGGTTCAGGCGAAATCGTAATAACTGCTAGTAAAGAGTCGGAAGAATCTATAGAAGACCCAGAAAACAAAAATGGTCTTTTCACTCATTTTCTGCTTAAAGAATTACAAAAAGATAATGGGAGACAGAATATTCCTGTCGAAACTTTATTTACGCCGATAAGCGAAGCAGTAATCAAAAGGGCCAAAAATCAGTTCCAATTTACCCAAACACCAACGATGAACGGTCGATTAGTAGGTGGATTATATTTACCTAGATTTGCTAAGCAATTGGAATATAAACCTGAGTTTATTACATTGCCTAAGGCAGCCGCTACCGCTTTGCAGCAAATACCCATTCCTGTTGTAAAACTTGATGATGCAACTCAAGAAAAAGAATTAAACTATTTGATTAGTTTTGTGGTTAACAATCAGAACCTACCTGCCAAAATTCAGGCTACAGAGTTTGAGAAGCATTGCAAGAAAATATACCAAAGCGTTGCAACAGAATGGGAAAAAATATTTGTACAAAGTAGTGGTGATAATTCTAAAATCCCCGAAGCAATCACGTTGCTTGAGACAGCCTCATTACAGTTTATTATGCTTGGAAATGTTATCGCATCCTACGGAAGCAGCATACAAATGAAAACCTATGGTTATTATATATGGAAAATCCTAAAGCTTTCTGAAGGTAGAGCGGGTTCAGTGGCATTGATAGCAGTTCCTAAGATTGTTTTGGCAATTATTATCACTTCAATCGGAATTAACTGCATATCCCGAGAAGACTATGCTACTCTTTCTTTACTTCTGCACCAACCTACTGCTTCTGAATATGATCAGAGTCAGGCGATGCCATTATTCCTAAGATACGATATTTTTTATTGTGACGCTTTGGGTGGCTATGCTACTAAGGTGAATGACCATTTAAGAGATCTTCTAAAAACGTATAAATGGCTCGAAGAATTAGCTCCTCGGTTAAGTGAAGATGAAACTCTTTCATACTTTGTACAACTAAATTTAATTTTAGTTGTTATGCTTGCGTTAAAGAGTGAAAGTCTATATCCAGACTTCGGAAGGTTCGAAGCAAGAAGACTTTACCCACTTTTGCAACGACTTCAGGTAGACGAAGAACTTCGTAAAAAACTTTCTGGCTTACTCAAAGTTCAAGCAGTCGATGTTAATAAAGTTATTGCCAAAACACTCACCGATGCTAAAGCTAATTGGCAATTTTCTAGTGGTCACTGGTGGAGATCAGTTGATAATGCTTATAACGCTCTAGGATTGAAACCTGACTCATAATATGTGAACATCACTAAATCCGAATATCGAAAACCTTATTTCAATACCTTCTGTCAATTATTGTCGGGGTGACAAGACTCTCCTCTTCGGGGATTAGGCAGGTGCTTCGTCATTCACAGTCGAACCATATTCCACGCTCGCTTGGCGGCCGCCCTTCGGGCATTACGCAGGTGCTTTGCACTTGCCGGCAGAACCTATTCGCTTTGCTCAAAGGATCTCACC
>CAYUES010000027.1:0-15602 GCA_964443885.1 uncultured Pseudomonadales bacterium | reverse complement strand
AAAGCCAATTTCTTGATTGCGCAGTCGGGCGCGTTCTACTTCGTTATAGAGCGTGACGTCTTTCTCACGCAGGAAAATCTTGCCGCTACTTGGTTGTGCCAACATACTCGCCACCTGCAAAAAAGTCGATTTTCCACTGCCTGAGTGGCCCATAATGGCCACAAACTCGCCAGCATTCACGTTTATGCTCACGTCATCAAGTGCGCGGATAGTGGTGTCACCCATTTGGTAGTGTTTTGAGACGTTGTGTAGTGCAAGTATCATGAGGTTTCTGGCGAAAGAATCTCGTCTTGTTCACTTAAACCAGATACAACCTCAATTTGTTCGTCAGTTTCCAGGCCAACTTGGATCTCGCGCTCTTCGTATGTTTCTTCGCCAGTGCGCACATCGACAAAAGTTTTGCCGTCTCGTTGTCTGGTCGTAATTAAAGGAATCGTGAGAATATCTTGCTTTTGAGCTAACTCAATCGAGATATCACCGTTCATGCCCAAACGTAGCGTATTGGGTGATTGGCCAGGTGAAAGACCAACAGTTACTTCAAAAACAGTACCCGTTTCGCCCTGCTTACTTGCGTACGAAATTGATTTCACTGTGCTAAGCAACGTTTCATCAGGATAGGCATCCAGAACAATCTCGGCGGCTTGTCCGATCTGGACTTTGGCAATGTCGGCTTCATCAACTTCAGCGACAAACTCGAGTGTTGCAGGATTTACAATCTCAAAGTACTCAGTAGCTGAAAGTACAATGCCTGGTGCAGTTGCAGGTACGGCGGTAATAATGCCTGGAAATGGAGCAGACAGCACCGTATTGGTAATCGCAATGCTTTGAATTTCAACATTCAAGACTTCATTATCCAGATCCCACTGGGCTTTGTCTTTTTCACGAAGTTCATCGGTTGGCAGCGCGCGGTCACTGGTGTCATCGAGGCGTTGTTCCCAGTCCCAACGCTCTTGCATGTAGAGATTGAGGTCTTGTTGGAGTTGTTTACGGAGCGTAGCCTGATCGATCACCGCCAGCGTTTGCCACTTTTTGACGGTATCGCCTTCTTTGACATTAACGCGAGTGAGTTTCCCACCAGCAGCAAAGCGCATTCGGGCTTTTTCTTGAGCATCAACGATACCAGAAACTTCGAGGGTTTTGGTGAGATTTTCACGCTGTGGTTTGATAAAAGTCAGTGCTTCTTTTTGGGCACTGGCCTGAGTGAACCACCAAAAAGCACCGCCAAGCGCCAATACTAGTAGTATGGTTGTTAGTAGCCAATGAGACTTAAGGCTTTGCCAAGCACGAGAAAAAAATCGGGACATAGAGTAATCTATCATAGCACCAAAAGTTGACTAAGGAAAAGGGTATATAATTGGCACCTGTCTCAAGTTATAATGTACGCCTAGTTTAAATAACTAACCTTAAAATTAGCTTAAGCGCGTATAGCTCAATTGGTTAGAGCACCGAGCTTATACCTCGGGGGTTCCAGGTTCGAGTCCTGGTATGCGCACTTTTACAGTAGTGAAAAGTTCGCTATTTTAATAATTACCACGTTTGAGATGAATAGTCCGGCTCATAAGGATTACTGTCATTGAAAAAATGTTCTTCTTTCACTATTTTAGCTGCAAGAAAATTTAAAAGCTCGTCAAGTGAATAAAAACAGATTCCTGGAGCATATTTGTCCGTATGTCCGTCTGGAATTTTTCTTTTTTTGTCGTTATCAGCTAAAGCTAATTCGTTTGTTTCAATAGCAAGTCCCGCATTTCTGTTGACACCAGTTATTTCAGTTCCTCTGTTGGGATAACCATACCCGTCTTTACTCACCCTAGCGCCCACATGCCAACCCACATCATCGAGAAGCCTTTGCTCTTCAACCACAGCTTCTTCCCTCCAGGTTAAAATGAGTCGAATGCCACCACTAACTTCAGTATAGGATTGCGTTTTCAAGTCATATCCAACTCGCACAATGATATGCCCAACAGGCTGATTGGGGTTACTCGTATCATAGTCAGCCTCAACTACTTTGTTAAATGGAGTTTCAACAAGTACAGTTTTAGTTGTTTGTTTTTCCCAAAAAGTTGCTTCCTGCACAATGATTTCTCGAGTTTTTCCTGGCCTCGAAATTTCCCAGATTGCTCTCAATGCTTCATCAAGTTCAGGAGAATTTGCTAAGCTCATTAATTCTTTCCATCGTGGATCAGCTTCAATTTCAACCCTTCGAGTGAGCTCTGCAGCTGCTAATTCAGCTCGCAACATCTGCGCTACTCTTTCTTGAGCTGCTTTTTCTGCTGCTTGTCTTTGTTTTTCAACTGTAAATTCTCGTTTTTTTTGTTCAACTCTATTTTGAAATGACATAGTTTCTTTGGTTTTTGTTACTACAAATTGAGCAGATTATATCACTATCAGTTTTTATATCAGGGAAAAATAGGTTCTGATGTTGTCCACTACTGCGCACTTGTATACGTTAGTTTTTACTAATGATGTGGTAACTTTTAAATAACCTCCGTTTTTAGGCGGAGGTTATACAATGTCTATTCTTGAGCTTACAGTAAGAGTAGCAGTACTGCTCCAATACCTAAGGTCACGAGACCAGCTTTCAACCAATTTGCCCAGTCTTCAGGACCTGTTTGAGGAAGTTCCTCAGGTAGTTGTGGTTGGCCAGGAGCAGGAGTCGGTGTTGATTGAACAACCGCAACTGGATTGCTACAGCTTTCAGAAGTGACGTTAGAGTCAAGTCTGCAGCGGCCACCATCGGCTGTTTGGTAACAGATGTGTGCATTGTTTGAACAGTCAGCATTGGTGCTACAGCGGACATTACAACCGACTACTGGAGTAGGAGTTGGTGTCTGCACTACCGTGGTAGGTGGTGTAGGCGTAGGAGTTGGTGTTGTAGTTACCCCATCACAGGAAAGTGATGAAGTGTTTGAAGCTAAGCGACAGAACTTGCCTTCAGATGTAGTTGTACAAGTGTGATTACTATTGTACTGCTGACATTGAGCTGCAGTTTCACAACTAGCGTTACAGCTATAGATAGGAACGTTGAATTCAGATTCACAAGTTGAGTTAGAATTAGTGCTACCAGCAGTCGTTACAACTACACTGTTAGTGTACGGACCAGTTGCACCAGCTTTAACTTTAACTTTCATCTGGGCAGTTTTCTCACCTTTGAAAGCTGGGTAGGTAACAACGTATTTACCATTAGTTACGGTGAAGTCACCGGCATCAACAACTTCTAAAGCTGATGGCAGTGTATCAGTCACAGTAACTACGCCTGTTGTTTGTATAGCCAGATTAGCATCAGACTTGACCTTGACTCGGTAGAAAAACTCATCACCAATATTAAAGTTGCGATTCTCAGTTAAGTGAGTTTGAGACTCTGATCCACCAGCACTGATTGCCGAACTGTGCATTTCTTTGGCAACACATGAAGCAATGCCGTCAGCTTTTACCTCAACAGTGTGATCGCAAGTACTAGGAGTGGTAGATGTACCGGTTGTAACAGCCACTAAGTTCTTGAAAACTCCAGGATTAACAGTTCCAGCGAGCGTAACTTTGAAGATAATTTCTTTTTCTTCTTTGGCATCTTCAGTTGCTTGAGAACCGAAGCCTGCAGGTATTGTGTACGTAACAACTGTTTTACCAGCCACGACTTCACTTGTTATACCAGCAGTATTTTTAGACTTGTCATCAGATAGTGTGATTCCAGCTGGCAATGTATCTTTAATTACCACTGGGCCGCTGGTTTGACCAGCAGCTTCAACCATAATCGAGTAGTAATACTCACTGCCAGGGAGGACAGAAGCGTTGTTTGCGATACTGGTTTTCTTGCCACTAGAGTCCAGTGTATACGCAGTTTTATCTTTACAACTTGCGATACCAGTTGCTGCGGTTTTGAGAGTTGTTGTACAGCTATTAGCAGTTCCAGGAACATCGTTGCCGTTATCAGTCATAACGACCGTGTTAGTAAACGAAAATGGTTGTGTGCGAGTTGCAACTTTGACGCGATACTTAATATGCTTCTTTTGGCTACCAGCAGTAAAGGCAGGAAGAGTAATAGTTAACTTACGACCATTAGCAACAACGGTACCATCAGTAGTTGGCTGATTAGCAGCGGGCTCATAGGTGACATTAGCATCAAGAGTGTCTTCTAAAACAACAGTGCCACGTGTTTGATTATCTGCATCAACAGGGATTTCATATTGAATGATACTGCCAGGGAGGACAGCTTCATTAGGACTGAGTGGAGTTAACTTGTCATCACTTTCGACTAAGTAGGCAATCTTAGTGGTACAAACTGCACTACCATATGTCTCTTCTGGTGGCGGTTCTTCTGGTGGAGGAACTACGGGAGGTGCATCTACGGTGAAACTGATTGCACAAGCATCTTCAGACGCTTTTGGAATAGATGCAGGTGCATTTGGAGCTACAGGTCCAGCAACTTGTTGTTGACGTTGACTCACCATTATCCCCGCCACACCCACGACCAAGAAGAGCAGCGCGCCGAGTGTCCCCGCAATCATCTTTGTCTTGCGTTTGTTCTTCACTTTATTTGATGTTGGCGTAACAGAACTCATACCAGGTTCATCACCGTTGTGATCCTTCTGATACATTGCTTGTGGTTCGGTTATTCGCTTTAACATACGGTACTTTACGTTAGAATCTACTTGAATTATCACTATCACTTGGTGGGTTAACACCGGTTGTATCTTTACAGCAGAGTTGTCCGCGGCTAGTTCCGAGCGATGGACAACTTACACCTGCAACTAAGGCTGTTCCAGTACGACAGTTACTTCCAACGCGACATGTGCCACCAGCATTCTCACATGCACTAGTTGGGCTAGTCGTATCTGGCTGAGTGACTGGTGAGTTGTTAACTGCTGGCTTAGTAACACTACAAGTGGCTGAGTAGGTTCCAGCTGCATTGATTTTATAAACGGCAGTTAAGTTATTGTTTGAATTGATCTTTTCTGGTGGAAAGCCTGGACGTGTCAACATAATACTGACGCTACCGACGTTGCCTTTGACGGCACACTTCAAGTGTAAATATTCATCAAATTTGGGGGTACTTAATAAGCCACCACTTGTTCCACAGCGACTCATATCAGCTATGTCTTCATTGCCACTTGCAACACCACAGAGATTGACACACATACCAACTTCTGGGGTAGGTGGATTAGTTAAAGTGATTTTTTTACCACAGTTTTTACACTCAGTGAACGCAGTCCCACAAGCACCCGATGGGTTTGCGCTACATGAAGTGCCGTTTGCTAATTGAGCTGTTGCAGCAATATAGTAACTACCCTCTGGCAGGCCAGTAGTATCCCAAGAGAAGGTTCCTGTCGCATTGCCAGTTGAGATTTCTGTAAATGCATTTATGCCGTTTGTAGGACAGTAATCTTGTTGCTCTGAAGCATAGAAAAGTCTATATTGGTTTACATTTGTACCACTGAGTTGAATTGAAACAGGTTGGCCCACAACCGCCGTTTCAGCAACAGTAATGGTGTCACAACTTGCGGCGACTTGTGGAGGAGGATTGATCGTGATGGTTTTGCCACATTGCTTACATTCTTTGAACGCAGTCCCACAACTGCCCGATGGATTGGCAGAACAGTGTGAACCATCGTTGCCGTGTGCAATACCAGAAATATGGTACTTACCAGGAGCTAGACCAGCAGTGTTCCAAGTAAATTCACCATTTACGGCGTTAGTTGCAGGAATGCCAGTGAACGGACTAGGAGTACCACAATAATTTTGTTGCTCAGGTGCGTAGAAAAGTTGATAGTCTTTATTGTTAGTACCATTTAACTTAACAGTAATGTTTTCGCCAACGGTCACTGCATCTGCAGAAGTTGTAATACTGTCACAAGAAGAAGTTGCACCACCTTGCGCACATGAGTTACCGGTTTGACACATTGTCCAGCCTTCAACATCGTTTGACTTGATACAACTGTCATTTTCAGCTTCATTAATTGTTTTAATAACTTCGTTTGTGCCTTTTTTGTAGACGACAATTTTCGTAATATTCAAGTCAGTCTGCCATGAGCCACAACTTGCTGGAGTGTTGTTAACAGTAACTGTCACACTACTGCTGTCGCCATTACCACCACTGTTCAAGCGAGCAGTTGCAGTTTCAACTTGTTCGTTATCGTGACAGCCGGGGTTATCGCCATCGGTGCCATATGGTTTCTCAGGACAGTAGTTGGAGTGTTTTTTGTAGGTAATTTCAACTTCGTGGTCTGAAGTATTAATAACTTTATATGTAGCTGAGTAGTTACTTATACTGTTATTGCCTGTCCGGCCCTGAAGTTTTCCACACATCGGAGATTCTTGAACTTGGATGAGCAAACCCTGGTTTTCTTGAATGTCATTTGCACTACTGCCGCCACAAATTTGACGACTTTGTCCTTCACCGACATCTTCCCAATCAGGTAAGTAGGCTTGTTGACGATTATCTTGGCTTTGAGTATTTAAGTAATAAGCAGCACCAGCACCACCGACAGTCAGCACGAAGACGATGATAGCAATTAAGGTTTTGAAGCCGAAGCCACCCTTTTTGTTGTCAGGGGAAGAAACTGTTGTATCTATGGTAGGGTGTGAAGGTGGAGTAGGTGGGCTGCCAGCTCCTCCGAGAGTCGCGGAAGTTGCTGCTGGTTCACCGATTTTTTCTGCCAATGATTTATTCAGTCCCGTAACCTCTTGGTGTGGTGAAGAAAGCGGGCGAGCAGCGTGAGTATGTGGAGCGTGGTGTGACGGTAGTACTTGTGGAGGAATCATCGCAGCCATTGGCTCAACTTTTGGTGGAGTTACGGGCGAAGTGCTTTGAGTGTCAGTACTTGGTGTAGTAGTGGTTTCAGGTGCGACAGATGTCGGTGGCATTGGAGAGCCGCCGAGTCCGGTTGAAGAAGTGCTAGAGTTTGGTACTGCGTTGATCATTTTTTAATCACAAATAAGCGCCCGAAGTGGGTGCTTAGATCAGAATACAAATAAAGCGAAAGCAGCGTCAAGGGGTAATTGAAATAAAGAACGAATAAAAGGCAAAACAAACGGAATACTGCCTTGTTTTGGGCGTTTTTAGCGAAAGATACGTCTAAAAAATATTTTATACAGGCTTACTTAAAATTGGCTTAAGTCCAGGTAGCACTTCACCACTAAGTAACTCAAGTGCTGCTCCACCGGCCGCCGAGACGTACGAAAACTTGTGTTCAACATGGAAATGGTGTGAGGCGGCAATCGTGTCCCCACCACCAATCACCGTGGTGGCTTGGGTTTTGACGATCGCTTGCGCGATCGCTTTGGTACCTTCGGCAAAGAGCGGATTTTCCCAGACTCCCATCGGTCCATTCCAAAATACAGTGCCTGCTTTGGCCAAAATTTCAGAGTAGAGCTTGCGCGTTTTGGGACCAATATCCAAGTAAAAAAGCTGGACAGACTCATCTTGGTCTTCCATGTTGGTATGAAGATCAATCACTTTGACACGAGAATTGGTGTGCGTTTCCAGACTCGGCGCAGCGACTACATCAACAGGATACAAAATTTTTGGCAGAGGAATGTAGCCATCTTTCAATATTTTTTCAGTTTTATGTTGATTAATGATCTGGCGAGCCACTTTGCTGTAGTCTTTTTCGGCTGCACCAGCGTTAGTTTTTTCTTCCACAAACGAGCGGTAAATCTCAAACCCTTCTGCTTTAAGGAAGTTGTTAGCCGCCGCCCCACCAATCAAGACAATATCAGCGAGCTTGCTCAAGTTCTTGAGGGCGCCAACTTTATCAGAAATCTTGGCACCACCAAGCACGACCACAAACGGTCGCTTTGGTTCTTCCATCAAGGCATGCAGAGCGGTCACTTCTTCAGTCAAAGCCAGACCCGCAAAGCTCGGCAGAAACTCAGTTACACCCACCACCGAGGCGTGTTCGCGGTGGCTGGCCGAAAAAGCCTCATTAATATAGGCATCGGCAACACTGGCTAGTTGCTTAGAAAACTCGGGATCATTTTCTTTCTCTTCTCTGTGATAGCGCAAGTTCTCAAGGAGGAGAATCGTGCCTGGCTGTTGCTCTACCACCGCATCACGAACTTTTTGACCAATTGTGGCTGGCACGAACGTGACGGGAATATCGAGTTTTTCTTGAATATGTTTGGCAATTGGCTCGAGGCTGTACTTGGTATCATGCGAGGATTTTGGCCGACCAAGATGGCTGATCACCACCACTTTGCAGTGCGCATCTAGCAAGAGTTGCAAGGTGGGAATAGCCCGACGAATCCGCCGATCATCGGCGACGTGCCACTTGCCATGAACTTCCTTGAGCGGCACATTAAAATCCACGCGCACCAGCACTGTTTTATTTTTTACATCTGCTGGCGTGACGGTGTTGAGTTTGAACATATATGAAGAATAGATCATTATCAAACTTACATCAGAAAATGTACAGGATAAAAAATAAATTTATGGTATACTTCACATCACTCAATTTGAAAGGAGTTCCCAAACGTTTTATGGCTAAAAAATCAGCTAGTACAACTACAACAGAAAAAATTAAGAAGGACGAAGCAGTTACTGCTTCTCCAAAGAAAGACTCTCCAAAGCCTACCAAGGCAGTCGCAGAGAAGTCTCCTAAAAAAGAAAAAGCTGCAGAAAAGCCAGCAACTACTTCAAAAGTAGCAGCTCCAAAGGCAGACAAATCTGAAACTACTCCTCAAGAGACAACCAAAGAACCAGCAAAAGAAGTAAAAACTACTCCAGAAGAAAAGAAGCCAGCTCCAAAAACAGCTGCTCCTAAAACTATGGAAGAGCTACTTGCTGCTCAGTCAACCGCCTTCACCGTGCCACAACGTGGTTCAACCGTCAAAGGTACCATTACTGCAATTTCTCGCAGAGCAATGGTTGTTGATGTAGGTGGAAAAACTGAAGCTGTTGTTACTGATAAAGAATTTGATTTAGCTCGAGATTATATCGAAAGTCTCAAAGTTGGCGAACAAATTGAAGCTCAAGTTTCTTCAGAAGAAAACAGTCAAGGTCAAGTTTTACTTTCTCTTAAACAAGCTGCAATGGACTCTCGTTGGGATTACTTTGCTGAAATGATGGCAAAGGGAACTGTTCTTGAAGCAAAAGGCGTTGATATCAATAAAGGTGGCTTAATCGTCGTCGTCAATGGTGTCCGCGGATTTGTGCCTTCAAGTCAATTTGGCAAAGCACTGGTTGGTAAGTTTACAATGCTTCGTGGTAAATCAATCGACGTCAAGGTGATCGAAGTTGATCGCGAGAAAAATCGCTTGATCTTCTCAGAACGCCATGTTTCTGAAGCTGATGAAATTGCCCAGAAATCTCAAGCAATTGATGCAGTCAAAGTCAACGAAATCTATGAAGGTGTCGTTTCTGGCGTGATGCCATTTGGTTTGTTTGTCACGGTCGAAGTGCCGGTTGATGGTGAATCAGATGCAGCGGTTGGCCAAGTCGAAGGACTCGTCCATATTTCTGAAATTTCATGGGAAAAAGTCTCACATCCAAAGGATTACCACAAAGTGGGTGATCGTCTGAAGATCCGAGTGCTCGGACTTGATGAGCGCACTGGCAAACTCAATCTTTCTATCAAGCAACTCAGCGATGATCCTTGGGTCAAAGTCGGTGAACGCTACGAAGTTGGTATGAGTGTGACTGGTACAGTTTCAAGAATTGAACCATTTGGTGCATTTATCAATGTTGAAGCTGGAGTTGATGGCTTGATTCACTCAAGTAAACTTGATGGTCAACAAGAACCTCTCAAAAAAGGTGATACAGTGACTGTTAACGTTGAAAGTGTCGATCCACAACAACGCCGCATGAGTCTCAGTCTTGTTCTGACTGAACTGCCAATGGGTTACAAGTAAGAACTAACTGGAGGATATATGGCTAAACAACGCATGATCGTTACTGATGATCAACTACTGATTGATATGGAGCTCTTATTTAATGCTATTCGCGAAGCAAATGGCGACTGGCAAAAAGTAGAGCAAGACATGAATGCCTATCTTGAGGCAGTCATCAGTATGACTCGCAATAACCAAGCATAAGTTGGTAGGAGCTGGTAGCTGCTGGTTAGCCAGTATCTGACGCTCGGCCACTATTCTTTGTATGTAGTTACAGCCGGTACCAGTCTACAGTTCCAACGCGTATATTCTGAGTATATTTCTTGTGCAACTCAAAAGTTTTTCACTAGATTTCAACAATAAAATGATCGAAAAATAGCTTGATATATGATATAATACGTTCTTAAGAAACGAAAAAGGAATTGTATGTCATATGTTATAACTTGCGGAGATGAAGGTGTTCAGATTAACGAAGGAACTCGTTTAGCAGTTGTTGGATGTGGTTTTCGTCTCGAGGGATTTTCAGAAGTTGTTGCAATTCTCAAAAAATTACTTGGTGATAACCTCGCGATTGCTGCCAATGAAGAAAACGCCTGGATTAAAGAAAAACTTGATTTACAAAACTGGGAACAAGTTAATGCTAGTAGTCAGCAACACATTGAGGCGTTAGCCGATTTAGAAGGCTTAACCTACGCTGGATACTTGCCGTTCTCAGATCCAAAAGAACTCGTCACAGGCATTAAAGGCCACATGGTTCGTCCGCACGATATTCATATTGCTAATAAAATCTCATTTACTTTAGGTGGCGGGGAACAAACGTACAACTTAGGCAACTATGTGATTAGTGCTGAGTGGGTGGCTCAAGCTCCAGAAGAACTGGTCAAATCTGTGATTGGTGCGCAAGTTGCGTTTTATCAAAAACTGGCTGGCAAGACCGAGCTCAAGATGTTCTCTGAAGAAGCCGGTGCCTTGGGTGAAGAAGTTGCTTTGCAAAACAAAGCCGTGCTCCAAAAACTAGACTTCTTAAGTTAATAATATAAATTCATTTTAGAAATACTTCATGCCGATATCATTTGAATTGAGAACGGAGCATTTTTTATTCTCAATTAACCGCGATGGAACTGTTCTTAAGTTTGGTCGAAGAGTGGCTGAAGAGCCAAGGCTTCTAGGAGAAGCTCAGCCTGATTCCCAATCTTGTAAAGATTTCTCCCCTGAAAAACTAACTGAATTTCTTAATTTGGTACTATATTTTATTCAAAATAATCCTGAATTGAACAATAATGAGATTATTGAAATCTTAGAAACTCGAATGAATGAAAAAGAGATTGCTGTTCTAAAAGCATTTGTCACAACTTTGCAGCAGTTCGCTCCCTCTATTGTAACTGTAAGTACTGCAATAGATGCCGAAGAACATTGGATCAGGCGTAAGCTAGAGCTCATAGCTTTAATTCCGCAGATTAGAGAAGGACTGAATAATGGTTTATCTAAAAGACAGATGGTCGCAGAAATAATCGAAGCTGAAAGAGTGGGTGTAGAGAGCGAAAATGCAGTTACAGCAGCACTGACGGAGTTATCTATAGTAAAAAAAGTCATACGATTTTCAAAATGGAGTAATGAAGATAGGATAGAAAAGGTTGATCTAGAAGTACATTTACATAATACCAACGAATATGGGATCGATACAGTTTTCATCCAAGTTAAATCTTCAATCATATCTATAGAAAAAAGTATTGAGGCTTTGATCAGGACTTCAGAATGTCCAGTTGGTTGGAATGCTGAAGCTGTCTATAGATGGTTGGCAACGCAGCGTAAAATTTTTCTTCTTGGTAAAGATCTGAGTTCAGAAGAAATTCAAGAGAACTTTCTCTTTGAGCTTCACAATTTATCAAAACTAGTTTTTGAAAGTACTGAAGAGCCAATAAAATTTACTGAAACAGTAAACTCTGTTGCTACAGCAACTGACTTTAAAATTACTACAACAATTGGTTAGTTCTACCCCTTATATAGACCCCTTGCAATTGGCAAAGATTGTTTTATAATAATGTTTCTGTTCGGGAAAGCAGATGATATTGTGCCGCGATTTATTCCGTCACAATCCCTCACACAATTCCAATAAAAAGTAAATAAATCATTCAAGCCCATAAGAGACGGGCCCTTAGCTCAGTTGGCTAGAGCGCCTCATTTGCAATGAGGAGGCCAAGGGTTCGAGTCCCTTAGGGTCCACAACAGAAGAACTGGGTAGTTAGGTAGAAAACGGCGGGTTCGCCTACTGTTTTCTACCTAGTGACTCAAAATGATTTGCTCTTTAACAAGTGAAGAAAAGAAACTGTCATGACGTTGAGAAATCAACGAAGTGGTCAGCATCTTTAAAAAAGCTTAAATTTCAAATTTAAAAATTTTTAAAATTTCAATTTCGTATGTAAATTAAAGCAGATGGGGGATGCCTAGGCTTGTTTGACCGAAGAAAGACGCATACTCCGCGAAAGTCGTTGGGGAGCTGAGTAACAGCTTTGATCCAGCGGTGTCTGAATGGGGCAACCCCTGTACTAGAAATAGTACGGAGTCGAGTATTTATACTCGGCGGGTAACCTGGGGAACTGAAATATCTAAGTACCTGGAGGAAAATAAATCGTAAGAGATTCCCTTAGTAAGCGACGAGCGAACAGGGATCAGCTCAAACCGGTCTTCGGACCGGGGTTGTAGGACCTCGATATGGGATTGTATTTGATTAACAGAATACTGTGGAGTAAGTAGCCATAGAACGTGAAAGCCGTGTAAGTAAAAATCAAATACACCCTAGAGTGTTCCTGAGTAGATTGAGAGACGGCAAACTCTCTTTTGAAGCTGGGGTGACCACACTCCAAAGCTAAATATCAAACAAGACCGATAGTGAACGAGTACCGCGAGGGAAAGGTGAAAAGAAGGGTGGAAGACCCCGTGAAATAGAATCTGAAACCATCTGCTAACAATCAGAGAGAGCTCCGTAAGGAGTGATCTCGTGCCTATTGAAGAATGAGCCGGCGAGTATTCGCAAGTTGCAGGTTAATCCCATGCCTGGGAGGAGCCATAGTGAAAGCGAGCCTGAATAGGGCGAACTATGTAGCTTGTGAATGACCCGAAACCGGGTGAGCTTACCATGACCAGGATGAACTTCACCGAAAGGTGGAGGAAGGTCCGCACCGGTGTGTGCTGCAAGACGCTCGGATGAGTTGTGGTAAGAGGTAATATGCCAATCGAACCCGGAGATAGCTGGTTCTCCCTGAAATATATTTTGGTATAGGGTCATACGGACCTTTACGGGGGTAGAGCACTGATCGGGTGTCTCTGTCGCAAGATAGAGCATCTAGTCAAACTCCGAATACCGTAAAGAATTATATGGCACTCAGCACCTGGGAGCTAAGTTCCAGGAACAAAAGGAAAACAAACCAGACCTACAGCTAAGGTCCCAAAATCAATGCTTAGTGGAAAAGGAAGTGTATATCCATAGACACCTAGGAGGTCGGCTCAGAAGCAGCCATCCTTTAAAGAAAGCGTAACAGCTCACTAGCCGAGGATATATGCGCCGAAAATTCAACGGGGCTCAAGCATTGTACCGAAGCTTAGGATTTCCTAAGTATTTTGTACTTAGGGAGTGGTAAGGGAGCGTTCTGTGTGCGTTGAAGGTGGCCCGCGAGGAGCTGCTGGAGCGATCAGAAGTGAGAATGCCGGCATGAGTAGCGAAATTGAAGTGAGAATCTTCGACTCCGAATGACCAAGGTTTCCGCACCCACGTTCGTCGTGTGCGGGTTAGGCGACCCTAAGGTGAGTCCTGCACTTAGTGCAAGAGTAGCCGATGGATTACCGGTTAATATTCCGGTCCTTTGTATATATCGTTTGACTTGGGGAGGGACGGTACTGGATAGTTTGTGTTGTGCGGTGAATGTACAATCCAAGCAGTAAAGCAGTCTGGATAGGAAAATCCGTTCAGGCGTTTATCTGAGCTGTAATGGGTCTTTTCCGCTTGCGGAAGAGATACAAATGACTTCAATATCCTGGAAAAGCTTCGCAAGGAGATATATATAAAATCGTACCGATAACCGACACAGGTGGTCTGGTCGAGTAGACTAAGGAGAGCGAGAGAACGTAGTTTAAGGAATTCGGCAAAACAGCTAGGCGTAATCTAGAGAGATGCCTTTCCCATCGCAAGATGGGACACAGCAAAAGCCATGGGGTTGACTGTTTATCAAAAACACAGGTCCGTGCAAACTCGAAAGAGGATATATACGGGCTGAAGCCTGCCCAGTGCCGGAAGGTTAATTGCGAGGGTGCCACCGCAAGGTGGAGGCCTTCAATCGAAGCCCCGGTGAACGGCAGCAGTAACTATAACTGTTCTATGGTAGCGAAGTTCCTTGTCGCTTAATTGGCGACCCGCACGAAAGGTTTAACAAGCCCCATACTGTCTTGAACTACGACTCGGCGAAATTGAAATGGCTGTGAAGATGCGGCCTACTGACGGCAGGACAAAAAGACCCCGTAGAGCTTTACTACAACTTGACACTGACGGTGTATATGGAATTGTCTAGTATAGGTGGGAGGATTCAGGTTTTCCTGAGTCCACCAGTGTAATACCACCCGTTTCGTATATATCATCTCACCTACCTTATCTGCAAACGATAAGAGGGACACTGTTTGGTGGGTAGTTTAACTGGGGAGGTTGCTTGCTAAAAGGTAACGCAAGCGCGCAATGGTACCCTTAGCCTGGATGGAAATCAGGCTGGACGTGCAATAGCATAAGGGTGCTTGACTGTGAGGCATACAAGCCGAGCAGATGCGAAAGCAGGTTATAGTGATCCTCGTGTGTTTTGTGGAAGACACCGGGCTTATCGGATAAAAGTTACCTCGGGGATAACAGAGTTATCGCGCCTAAGCGTCCCTAGCGTCGGCGCGGTTTGCTACCTCGATGTCGGCTCATCGCATCCTGGGGCTGAAGAAGGTCCCAAGGGTTTGGCTGTTCGCCAATTAAAGCGGTACGCGAGCTGGGTTCAGACCGTCGTGAGACAGGTCGGCCTCTATCCGCCGTCAGCGTTAGATGATTGAGGGAATTTGTCCTTAGTACGAGAGGACCGGGATGAGAGAATCCCTAGTGTGCCTGTTGTCGCTGTCAAGCGCAATGCAGGGTAGCTACATTCTTGATGGATAACCGCTGAAAGCATCTAAGCGGGAAGCCGTGCCCAAGATTAATCATCTCTATTTAGACCCGTGGGAGACTACCACGTTGATAGGCAGTGGGTGTTAGCCTGGTAACAGGTTTAGCTGAACTGTACTAAGTGTCGATTGAACATACTTAATTGTTACGTTGACTGCCTACGATTTCTCATCGCCCATGACAGCACACTTTTCTTCACTTTTTAAGGAGTACATCTTTTGATTTACTTTTTAACATAAGGTTTACTTTGATTGCCAATTTTTATAAATTGTGTGATCTTTGTAAACCGCGCGTAAAAGCGTTTTGTTCTGGTCTTTGGAGCGGGGTGGAACCAACTCTTCCCTTCCCGAACAGAGTCTTGAAACGCCCCAGCGCCGACAATACTATCCGGGCAACTGGATGGGACGATAGGTCAAGGCCAGAACAAAGCGCTTTTTTTGCGCCTATAAACGAGTACAATGTACGTAATGTCTGCAAAAACGTACAAAAATCTTATCTTCACTAAACATGCGCTCGCTCGAATGAGCGAGCGCAGTATTTCATCTGACCACGTCTATCGGGTCATCGAGTCCCCGGATTCAACCAAAGGGCAGCC
>CAYUES010000026.1:0-16836 GCA_964443885.1 uncultured Pseudomonadales bacterium | reverse complement strand
GCTATAAAAAGTGAGTTCCAGCCTTGGTTATACCAGAAGAAAACAGCAAATACTAACCAGAAAACAGTTGCACTCAAGCTCGTCACGATCTCTCGGTATACAAAGTAAGAAAGAGCCTGAGTCCCTTTGGAGTTGCGCAACGTCATTGCATCAAAAAAGAGCCAGTGCATACTACCCAGTAACTTATCAAAGGCATCCACAAACGCAATTGTCCAAACTGATAAGCCTTGTGTGCGCAAAATCCAAATCAGTGAAAGAAATCCACCTGATACAAAGAATGAACGCTTATTTTTTGCCCGATCAACGTATACACCAATAAAGTAGATAGCGAGTAAAGCCAGAAATAGCGAAAATGTGTAGAGAAAACCAACTTTTTCAACGTTGCCTAAGATGAAGAAAACATAGAGTGGCCAGAGAAAAAGCACTGCATCGTTAACGTATCGACCCACCGATGACATAGCAAACCTAACAAAAACAGGAATCTTCATCCACTCGCGAAACTCATCCCAGCTGACAGTGTCGATTGTTCGTTCAACTTGCATGTTTAGAATGACTATTAAGCTCAGTAGCGATAAAATTCCCACAAAACCATACAGAACTGGGAAACCAAACTCGAATGCAATAAACCCACTTACAGCAGGCACAAATACATTGAAAAGCTGCATGAAGAACTGCTGGAAACCTAAGTCTTTGCCAACATTGGCATTGGTAGTGTGCCGATTGAACAAACTAAAGTAGCTTGGCCAAAATAAATTTGCTTGCAAGCCTTCGAGTAACCCGGCAACAATAAAAAGTTGTGGGTAGGTGTGCACAAATGCCAGTGAAGCAAAAAAACCTAGTCTGATTAAGTAAGAAAAGAAGATTGATTTTGTAAAACCGATTTTGGTAATGACCTTGCCACACGGCATCGAACAGATCAACATCATCAGTCTTTCAGCGAGAAAGAAGAGTGCAATTGTAATCATTCCCCTTTGAATTGGATCTAAGCCAAAACTAGCAAACCAACGGATTTCTTGACCAATTTGAAATAGATAGATTGGTAAAAAGAATAATCCCATTTGATTGATAATGTCTCGCATGAACCGCAAAAGGTATAAGTACTTGAGGTTTTTGCTTTGATCAATCAATACATGTGGCAACTGCAAAAAGGATCTGAACTGAGGCATACGCCACATCCTACCTTACTTGGATGGTCTTGATCAACTCTTGAACTATCTGTGGAATGACTCCCTGCAAAGTATCTTGCTCGGTAGTTGTAAACTTTGAAAGCACATAGCGATCACCAGGGTATGAAGAACGAAGTTCTCCTCTATTTTCAATGCCGACGCGAACGTGATAAAAAATGTTAGTACCCAAGTAGCCATAAATTGATGCTAAGCCATTGTGAACTTTTGGTCCTTTAGCGAGTTGAATCTTGTACTTGCCGATTGGAATGTCTAAATCATCAAACACTACAAATAACTTTTTCAGGCCCTCGGCATCGGGTTTACCACCTCCAAAGTACTCATAGAGTGACCGCACTGACTCACCTGATCTATTCATGTAGGTAAGTGGTTTAATCACATACAACTCATCATTCTGAGCTGTTTCCAGATGTATCATCTCCGCGTTTACTTTTTTCTGAAAACTAAATTTCTGAGAGAGAGCGACTGCTAAGGCATCGGCTACTTTAAATCCAATATTGTGCCGAGTATTAGTGTACTCACTTCCAGGATTGCCTAAACCAACAACTGTATACATACTTTTATTGTAGCAGTTAAAATATTTTTTAGGTACGTTTTTTGCTAAAATCACATAGAAACATGCTCAATACTGTATAATACGTCTTATAGTTTATGAAAAAATCACCACATCCGTTTTTTTCTATTGTCATACCTGCTTTAAATGAGGAGAAGTACCTCCCGTTACTGCTTCGTGACCTAACAAAGCAGTCTTTACAGGATTTTGAAGTTATTGTTATTGATGGTAAGTCAGAAGATAAAACCGTCCAAATGGCAGAACGTTTCGCCTCAAAGCTCAAGCTCACAATCCTCACCTCAAAAGAACGAAACGTGAGCTTGCAGCGAAATATGGGTGGTGAAAAAGCCAAAGGCAACTGGATTATTTTTATGGATGCAGATAACAGACTGCCGAACTATTTCTTGACTGGAATTCAGTATCAGCTACTCAAAAATCCGACTGTTTCTAGTTTCACCGCGTGGGCATTTCTAAAAGCTAGTTCTCAGCTCGAAAAACTAATTGAAGTCAGTATCAACTATGGCTTAGAGCTTTCCGAAAGTATGGGTAAGCCGTATGCGCTTGGTGCGCTCATTGGTTGTCACAAAGACGTCTTCAAGAAAGTTAAGTTTAATGAACAGATGAAGATCCTTGAAGATCATTTATTTGTCAAAGATATCTGCGCGGCAGGTTTTACTTTTACAGTTTTTAAAGAGCCGCGCTTTTACTACTCTTCTCGCCGTATTAAAAAGGAAGGCAACTTGAAGATGATCCGGATTTTCATTAATAATCAGACAAAGTATATTTTGGGTGGTGACTTTAGCAAACCATACTCCAATAAAAACTATCCCATGTTGGGTGGTGGTTACTACAATACAGAGGCTTCTAGAAATACATTTGTAAACTGGGTTACTACTGTTGAAAATTCACTTAAAAATGCTTCTAAAAAACAACTGGAGCAAGCTCGAGCGAGACTGCGTTCATTAATTGATTTCGAGATGTAGTTAGATCTGCGCAATTTTTTTGAGTTCATCTACTGTCGTTGCATCTTGCCAGTTTTTGTCATCACGTAGCCTAATCAATCGCGGAAAACGCAAAGCCACACCGGCAGTATGCATTGGTGAACGCGTCACTTCATCAGCCGCAATTTCAGTAACGAGTTCTGGCTTAATCCAGACATCAGGTGTTAGTTCTTTAGTAACAACATACGAGTTTGGCTTCGTTTCTGTTTTAAGTACTTCGCAACGAAGTTTCAAATCTCTCAACTGCTCATCACTAATTCCAGTACCGATCTTAGCAATTGTGACCACAGATTGTTCGGCATTTAAAATTCCGACTAAAAACGCGCCGATGCCAAATGCGGTGCGTTTGCCACGACCAAAATAATAACCAAGTACAATACAATCAATCGTGTCTTGCAGTTTTGCATGCGTCCCAGCGGCTTGTTTCATCTTGACCCAGTGCCAACCCTTGCGACCGCTTTGGTATGGTGAATCAACTTGTTTTACAACCACACCTTCCAAGCCAGCAGCTAATTGCTCTTCGTGATGTCGTTGTAAGTGCTTTGGATCGGAAGTTTCCAAATACTCAGTTAACACAAACTCTTCTGTCTCAGTTAAAATATTTTTAAGTATCTTTTTTCGCTCACTCAACTCAGTTTTCAGTAATGATCTACCATCAACTGCTAACACATCAAAAATAAAAAACTTCAGTGGTACAGTCAGTGCAGTTGCTGCAATGTCATGTTTGCGTTTACGCGTAATTGTTTCTTGAAAAGGTAAGAGTTTGCCCGTGGCACGATCAAACCCAATTGCTTCGCCATCAAGAATTACTTCTTCTGCCGCTACCAACTTGAGGAGTTTTTGCAACTCAGGGAACATGTGCGTGGAATCTTCTAAGTTACGAGTAAATGCTTTGACATATATTTTTTCATCTTCAATTTTACTAACTAAGCCTTTTTTGGAGAGATGAATTTGGACACGCAAACCATCATACTTGGCTTCAGAATAGACTGTTGCCATTTTATTTACAACTTCTTCCGATGAAGCCAGAACCTGGCAAAGCTGTGGCACAATCGGCACACCAACCTCGACGCTGTAGTTTTCCAAAGCCTGTTGTCGCTCTTTTTCATCCTGGAGAGACAGATATGTTTGGGCTAACTTTCCAATATCGGCTTTTTTTTGATAGGCATTTTCCAGCAGGCCACTTTCTGCTTTTGTGCCAGTCATTGCCCAGGATAGCGCATCCAAAAGCGTCATCGTCGAAAAACCGAGGCGCATTGAACCGACAATAATTCGGCAGACATACTTTGAAGAAAGAGGTTCCAGTGTATTCAGAAGCTGGACCAGTAACTGTACTTTGCGATCTTGAGAGCCTTCGCCACCGTCGCGGGCAATTGCTAATAAAGCTGTATACACCTCTGAAATACTTGGACCTCTAGAATCTTTGCTTCTGACCGTCACTTTTTTAGGTACTGTTGCCTCACTACTTGAATTACTCGAGGACGATAGATCAGGCTTATGTTGCTGGTGGTTATAAAGTGCTGCTAGTTCTTGGGCAGTCGCACCAATATCACCAACTCGTTTGTAGACAGCCGTAACAAACTCTTCTCGTTCAGACCAATCAATCTCACCAAACAGTGACTCAGGAGCGGTTTCAGTCCCTAACGCAGGCAGCGGCCACTCTGTGCGCGCTAGCGCGCGCACTACCATCTTGACGGACATCTGAAATTCGAGAGACTGATACTGTGGCAACAACCTGCCTTCGAATAAATAACTAGCTTCTGCAATCTCATCACCTTTGAGTTCTTTAAAAACCGCTGCCAACTGCTCGGTCATCGCTAATCGCGAAGGAGTATTCTCTAACTTTTCTAAGTATTCTGAAAATGTGGCAAACTGCATACGCCCTTAGTCTAGCGCATTTACTCAACTAGTCGATAGGTAACACCCTTGGTGACACCTTTTTTCTCGATTACACCTTTGGTAATTAAATCTTTCATGTCGCGCAAAATTGTATCCACTGAAACTTGAGGCAGTACTTTTTGGACATCATCAGAAGCAACTTCGTCTTGTTGTTGAAATAATTCAAGCAAAATAATCTGTCGTTCCGATAACGCAACTTGTTTGCCTAACTGTTTTTTGAGCTTCAAGTCTTTGGAAAGTTTCATCACTTGTTGTTGAATTTTATCAATTTCTAAAGCCAGGCCGTAACAGAAATACTCGAGCCAATAGGTCATATCTTGGTTGGATGATTGTTGTACAGAAAGCAAAGCGCTGTAGTACGACTCAACGTCACTGTCAAAATATTTTTCAAGTGAAAAAAACCGTTTAAAGTCATAATCATGAGTGTATAAAACGAGTGTCGCAAAGGCACGAGCGGTTCGGCCATTGCCCTCGATAAATGGATGAATATAAACCAGTTGATAATGAGTAATTGCTGCCTGAAAAATAGGATGAACACGTGCAGCAGCAGGACTTTGCAACCACTCAAATAAATCAGCCACTAGGTAGGGAATTTCAACTGAAATCGGTGGACGAAATGCGACACTGCCATCAGCTGCACTTTTGACGATCACCTGACGATCACGGAACTGGCCAATGTACTTATCTTCGACCAACTTGGTCATCGTCAATTTGTGCAACGTTGTCAAGGTATCTTGATTAATTAAGTGCTTAAACTGTGGATCTTTTTGTTTATCTATCCAGCCAATCACGTTGCGGTAGTTCAAGACTTCTTGAATATCACGATCGCGCGCTAAGATGCCAGTTTTTTCTTGAGCTTCTTTGGTATCAACGTTTGAATCAAGCCGCACCACTGCTTGTGCTTGGGCTTCTGTTAGGTCATTACCTTCAATTTTGGTACCGTAGTGCACAGTGCGTGACATTGCATCTTCACGGAACTTTGACTCCCAAGCTGGAATTAATGGCGATAAATCAATGATAGATTTGGCAGCCTCGATTCGACTGATGTAGGTTAAAAGATTGGAGGTAATAGAAAATGTAGGCTGAAACATACTGCGCGTCTTGGATCACTACAAGTAGTTATAAACTTTACTACTAATTACTAGAGATTTGTGGATCTAAGTCTATCATTATTATCGCACACCTTGCAAGGATATGATAAGGCAGTTTTAGAAGTTTAGGAGGAGGTGGAGTAGGGATCATCGAGCTTCATGTAGTATAAAAAGAGCTTTCGGACTAATGGCACGGCGTTGAGCTCGCAGTCGCGCCGTTTTGCAGGATCGGTATCACCTGCCAGGCAACTCTCTACTTTTCGGGAAAACCGAATCGCCACTGCTTTAAAAATTGCGGTATTTCTATCTAGATTTTTTTGATCAACCAAGTGTTGTATATTGTGTGACTCAGGTTGGTGTAAGTATTTTTCCAAGGACTGCAGAATCAACGGCCCCGCTCGCAACGCGCCCAGTGGCCGATTGGCTAGGTTTTGTTCTTCAAGCGATAAGTAAAATGTGCCCAAGATACAGGTGGGCGTTAACATGCCACTCACATCCGCCACTGAAAGTGATTTTCGCCAGTTATCTACCAGACCACCAGTGCTACTTTCCGCAAGGACTGCCTCCAGGGTAGCTACATACTCCTTGTGAGATACCGTACTCTGCCACTGTGAAGGCACCGCCGCAAAAGCCGCTTCAGTACTGTTCTGCTCCACTTTTGATGTAAATTCTTCGAACTTCAGTGCGGCTCCAATCCGTACTCCTTCAGCGCCAAAATCCACTGCAGTCCCAAAGAGCGCCACGCAACCCGTCTGCAGCTGTTTTTGTAGTTCTGGTGTGAGCAGATTTTTGAATTTTTGGTCGTTGGAGATCTTGTTGATAAAACGCAACAGTGCGTGTGAAGAAACTAACTCGTGATTTACATAGCTTCTATTGATGGCAATGCCTATGTCATGAAAAAGTGCGGTGATCACCATCGCGACGCCAAGTTCAGTGAGTTGATTTTCAGGGACCAACTTCTCTTTTACCGCAATGCCCAGTTGGACAACGGCGGTGTTAAGCGTATGTGCCCATCCATGAAAACTCAAGGTTTTTTCTTTAAACTGCTTGATCGCTTCTCGATGTGTTTGCACACGTTGTGCTGTGCGATCTGGATCTTCAGTTCCGTTTTTTGTACGCCCAGTTTTAGTAATCCACTGCAACATGGTGGCTGCGTCTGTCTCACAAATCTGTGATAACTCTTCTGCCAGTAATTTTTCCATAGCGGGCAGGGTATCGCCCACCAGCTCCAAGTCAGACGGTGGCGTCGGTTCAAAGTACTGCAAAAGCTCGGTAAACGCTTCTTGAATCAACGGGTGAGCGGTAACTTCCGCCAAGATTTTTTCAAACCCCTTGGTGTCTATATCAAGTCGTTCGATAGCTGTCCCGGCATTGAGGTTTCCTCCGTCTGCCAGACATTGAGCTAAGCCGAGTGATAACTCTTGATATTGCTCTTCAGAAGAGTAGGGATTTTCAGGGTTTGAGAGTGTAGACGACACACGTTGTGTGTTCTCTGCGGTTGTATCTGTAGGGGATTGAAAAGGCTGGCCGGTCGTCTCAGTACTTTGTTGCATTAGTCTCTCCTACTATACAGGAGTTTTAGGCGGGATTTTGCACTACTCGAAGCTAGGTTTACCTACTTCTGCAACTCTCGCCATAGTGTTTGAGGAATTGCGTCCACTAAATCACTGGCACTAAAAAATGGACCAACCGATTGGGCAAGCACTTCGCCCGCCTGTTTGTTGGCATAACTACCCACCACCGCTGCTGTCATCATCTCGTTGGTGGCGTACAAAGCCGCGATTAAGCCTGCCAGCACATCCCCAGTACCGCCTTTGGTCATGCCAGGATTGCCACCGGTAACTTCAATGAGTTCTTGGTTATGGTAAATAAAGTCCGTCGGACCTTTGAGTACAATTGCAACACCTTTGGAAATCAAGAATTCAAATGATGATTTTGCGGGACTCTGCGAAGTTGAGTTTGCTGAATCTGCGGTTGGATGTCCAGTTTCTTGCATCTGAGTTTTTTTCAGGTGCTCTTCCACCAAGCCTTCGAGCCGTTCCAGTTCTTGTTTGTGCGGGGTCAAAATCATCGTCTTGGTCAACAAACTTGGGTCCACCATCTGGAGTGCACCCGCATCTATTACCCACTTTTTGTGCGGATATTTTTTCAGCAAATAATTGGTGATTTTCTGCGTATTAGTAGTCCATTCTTCTTCAGTGGGCGGCGTGTCGTAGTCCATTTTTTTGTAGTCGCTGCGTTCCATCCCGGGCCCAATTAAAATAGCATCAGCTTCTTCTAAGTAGCTTTCTAGGTCTTTGCGCTCCACCACAATTCCGTTCCAAAACTGACCTTTTGCTTGTTCTACCAATGCATTATTGCTCGGAACTGAGGTGTAAAAAACCATGTCAACAAACTTACTAGCCACATCCAAACTCCATTTGCTGGCAGCATGAAACAGATTTGATCCACCAATGATTAATACTTTACCGTTTTGCCCTTTGTGAGAGTGAGTTTCTGGGAGTTTCAGAGTATGCAAGTAGTTTTCGATAACAGAAGTAGTCATTGTGAGATCATTTTACTATACCAAAAGTAATTATTCTTTACAGCTTTGCTCAATCTCCAGGGCTAGCCATCTCAATAACTTGAACATTTTCGGTACCGACCTTTTCGCGGACTAGCTCAACCGCGGCTGGATCAATCGTCGTCACAATCGACTGTTGTTTTCCCAATAAATCAGTGACTAACCCTTGGCTATCTTTATCGAGCTCAGACAAAATATCATCGAGTAGTAACACCGGAAATTCTTGGGTTTGTTCACGGACGAACTCAAGCTCGCCAGTTTTGAGCCACAACACAGCAAGGCGTTGTTGACCACGCGAGCCATACACCGCCACGTCAATTCTGTCGTCAATCGGCTCGGTGTTTCCCTTTTTTTCTACAGCAGTTTGGTGGGGCGCTTTCATCAAGACTTCAAAGTCATCTTTATGCGGACCAATCAAGCTATGTCCCGAGGCAATCTCTCGGCTAAGATACTCTTCCTGGCGAGCTGCCGACATCACCGATGGCAGATAGTGAATCGTAAAATCATACGGAAACTTGAGCGTAGCAAAACTGGCCACAAAGTCTCGGCGATACTTTTGGACAGCTTCCCCGTTCTTGAGCATGCTGACGTTCCAAAACTGGAGCACTGACGACGGCTGTAGCCGCTCGCGCACCGCTTCGAGTAGTTTATTGCGCCGCACCACTGTTTGTTCGTAGGTGGTCAGGGCACGCTCGTACTCTGGATACAACAAAGAAAGGGGTGCATTCAAGAAGTCACGCCGACGGCTGGGGGAACCTTCAACCAAACGCATATCTTCTGGCCGGAAGGCAACCACTTTGAATTTTCCGGTAGCTAGGCGTTTTTGCCGGCGCACGCCGTTGACACTAAATAACCGAAACGGCGTTTTCTTGCCTTGAACTAGGCCACGTGTCAACAAAACTTCGAGCTCCACTTGTTCGTTTTTTGCTTCGAGCAGCGCTTCAATACTTTGTGAATCTTGCAGCTCAACAATGCCTTTGACTCGACCAAGTTCACTTCCAAACGAAACCATCTCCAAGATTTTCTCTGCCCGAAAACTACTGCCAGTCGACAGCAAGTACGCGGCCTCGATAATCGAGGTTTTTCCACTGGCATTTGCTCCCAAAACAACAGTGGTTTTGTGCGTGAATTCAAGTAATAATGAAGTATGGATTCTAAAGCGCTCCAGTAATAATTTGCGGATAAACATACGCTGTATTGTACTGGGAGAATTACTAATTTATTACGTCAAAATGTAACTGAAAAAAGTAAAAATAAAGATTGTATGACTACTGAAGAAATAAAAAATACTCTCTCAACTGGTCGACCTGAGAGGACTAATCGTAAAACTGATTCCACCATGCCAGCTACGCCCGGCTTTAAAAAAGTAGCTGCAGCATTTATGGGAGAGACTCCTGAAAATGCCGCTACAGAAAAACCGTTTCGAGTTTTAGGTTCTGCATCTGCGGAAGAACTCAAACATCGAATTGCCTATGTCTCAAAGGCTGATGAATGGAGCCCAGAAAAAAGATTAGAACTCCAACATCAAACAGACGGGGTACAAAGAATTGAATTTGAAAATGGCGAGTATCGTTGTCAAATTTCCGATTTGCCAATTTGGAATGATGAATACCGAATGGCATATTTATATAACTTTCAAGAAAAAGTTTTTGGAGAAAAAAAAGGGTATCTTACTATTGAAATCGATATGCGGCTGCTCAAGCTTTTTAATGATAGATATGGTGAATCCACTGCAGACTTAGCGATTAAACAGTTTGTAAAAGCACTGACTGACATGTTAGATACACTCATTAAAAGTGATTCTAGTGGGGAGTATTATTTATACAAAATGCATGGTGGTGGTGATGATTTTTCATTAGGCGTAAGTGGTTCCCTTGAACTACTAGAAAAAATAATTGCTGAATTGCCTCCATTTTTAGACTTAGGAGTCAATAACTTTACGGCCGTTAATAAAAACAAACAAGTTCAAGTTACACCACTTGGTGCTGAATGCGGTTGGAGTCTAATCCGACCAGGTGAAGAACCGCGAGAACATTTACAAAAAATTCAACAAGAAAGTAAGTATCCCGAAGAACGAAGACGTGATCTGAGAAGTGATCACCTTGGAAGATTGGATCACCTTCACGATCTAGTCGAAACCCATAAACATGTCGCTAACGTCAGTCTTACGCAGCAAAAATTCTTTCAAATTCTCAAAGAGTTGACTCACGGTGAAGATGTTCTTAAAGATAATTTAATTCCTGCCATAAATGAAATCCTCAATTTATATGATCAGCATTTTGAAGACTTAATCTTATCGCTACTTACTCCATCACCCGAAGAAATGTCAGAACAAGAAGTTGCTGACAAAATAACTGCACTTAGTGAGAGACTTATGGTAAAACCATTGACAGGTATAGCTGAAACAGAAGGAGAAGTTATCCAATACCGAATTAATAACTTAATAGAACAGTCCTATTCATCATTATCGAGTGTCTTTGGAGAGCGGCGTAAAACAGCTGCCGGTGAGTACTACACTTCTGTCCTACATAGAAGATGTCAAGAAACTCAAACTAAGATTTTAGACAATACACCATTACCGATTCACTTACTCACCTTTTTTGAAGTTATAAGCCATGATGCGGCAGCAAATATTGCGACCTATGTTTCTCAATTAATTCAACGCCAGTTACAACTCATGGAACAGTCGTCAGACCGTCAGTTATATCGTACGACTCAACAAGTAGATGCAGATAACAATATAGAAGTAACAAAAGTAGTTGATCTAAAAGCACTAGAAAAAGTCATTACCACCACTCCTAAGATCCTTAAAGTTACCAGGGATTTACTGAGGTTTGTTCAAAATTAGTGGGAATCATAGATAGTTTTTTGAATATCCATGCCACTGCTTGAATACCCACGAGTCCAAGCCCTACTTCTTATGCTCCACATTGAAGAATGCAAAGCTGCTTTGCGGAATACGCAAATATCCAGGCGCGCGGATGTTAAATGTCGACTTGAACTCACCACCAGGGATTGAAACTGCTCCCCGATTGGTTTGGAACGTCACACTTGCCGTCTGGCCGTTGCCGTTGTGAGAGACGCTGACGTCACTAATGCTTGTGACTGCACCACCAGAATTATTCGCAAAGTTGCGCAGTTCTTCCAGTGAGTACGGATTGCCACTGCCACCACCAATGTTACAGGTATTGATCGTCACCGGTACAATTCGCCCAGAATCCGCATCCTTTGGATCTTTGCGCACAATCCAGGCATTAATAATATCTGCCATTTCTTCCTGAGACATCCAAGGGTGACTACGGCCACAGTTGGCGCCACTACTTGAGTAGCCATTGCGATACCAAGATTTATAAAACCACGGGCTTTTGGCAATACTTTCGTAGGCACGACTCGACCAGTCACCGTCGCCATTTTTGTCGGTTGTGTCCCAGCCGCCAGTCCTTGAGTATCCGCCGTGTGTTGAAGCATACTGTGTTGAAACTGGATTACCACCGCCATCTACCAGCACCCAACCTTTAGTTTCGTTGACAGCCTTTTCCCACTCACCGCCCTTTTTGCTATTCTTGAAAACCTGACATGCCTCTGTCGTACAGATACTTTTTTGACCATTATTGGTGTGTCTAACAGCGAACGTACGGGCAGCAATTGCTTGAGCTTTGAGCGCATTTACATTCCAGCTGCCTGGCATTTCATAAATACCTTGTAAGTATTGATCTTCAAATGAGATTCTACCCACACCTTGTACCTCAATATCACCCATCACCGCATAGTCTTTTTTCAAAGTTGCATTAGGATAGTAGGCCTTCAAGATATCTTCAACCGACTGCCCTGCCTCAGCACGCGCCTTTGCACCATACTGACTCATGCCGTTTCGGTGGGTGTATGCACCAAAACTGAAAATTGCAAAAGAGTTACTGGGTGCTTGGGATTTGTAAGAAATTGAGGCATTTGGATCATCAGCGAGCGGCACTTCTCCGACCGAAGTAATTGAAGTTCCAGACCGAGCCGACAGAATCGACTGCTGTTTAGCACTGAGCTCAGCAATCTTTCCAGTCAGTTCTTTTTGATACGACTTGGCTTTATTGATCTCATCTTTGAAAAAATCAGCTTGTGCGTCGAGTTGGATCTGCAGAGCCGCTAGAGTTTTCTGCCGATTCTCGAGGTCCTTTTTATCTGTTTCAAGTTTGGAAATATCATCACCGACAATATTGATTAAGTTTTGGTTTTTTTCACGTACATTTGAGTGATACTGTAGGCCTTTAGCCATGTCACTTGCATCAGCACTACTAAACACAATCAAGAGCGGCGAAACCACCCGGAGCTGCATGTATTGACTGCGCACGCGCTCAGAAAGTAGCGTGTAGTACACCGCAAGATCTGTTTCACGAGCTTCAATATCTTTGGCCAGCGCTTGCACATCCAAGCGGGCTTTGACGATGCCAGCTTGGGCATTTTTGATCCGACTTTCGAGTGTAGAAACTTCCTTTTCCAGCGGTTTGGTAGCATCTTCAGAAGTTTTTTTGAGCTTTTCAAGCTCTTCGATCTCTTTTTGGAGTTTGGTAATCTCATCTTCGGCAAAGACTTGGTTTACTATGGTGTAAGCAATTTTATGCTGATAATTCAATGAAAATAGTCCTGTTGCGAGCAACAAAAAGGCTAAAAATACCCGGGCAGTGTGTATCAAAAAGGTTCTCATGTACCTCTGTAGTCTACCAGAAAATGTCCCCTATTTCCTTTCTTTTCCTACATGGGGTAAAATACAGCAGTAGGCTTTTGCAAAACACTACCTACGTTCTATGAAAAACAGGTTATTTAGCTCAATCTCACTGCTCAAAATATTGATAATTTTGCTGTATCCACTTCTTTCCTTATCTTTTCCGAGTCAAGCGCAAGCGGCATATAGAGACTGCAGCAGTTCTAGTGCTGGATCAGTACGAATCATTTCCGGAGAGCTTGGCAGTTCAGCAGTCTTCAAAGAAGGTGAAATAAGTAGTTTGAACTTAACCTTGGATGTTAGCAACCTTGAAACAGGAACGTACAAAGCCTGGATTTATGACTCAAACGATATATTAGGTGACTTAGTAGATGGCATATCTGATCTTGCAACTGTAGGAGAAAGCAATGAATTTACTGTAGATACTAGTAGTTCAACAGTTGATCTCACTTTAACTGGTGACTCATCGGCATTTGGGATCAAATCTTACTATGAATATGTCGGTAGGGATCATAAGTACGTTCATATTTTTAGAAAAAGAGCTATTGGCGCATACACCACTCCATCATACTGTGAGCTGGGGTACTACACTATTGAAAATGAGGTTCCCACTTGTTCGAATCCATTGAAAGTCAGCCAATTACGAGTAGTTGGCACCGATCCATCAGCAGGACCTACGCAATGTGTAGCTAACAGTAATGCTAGTTGTGTTGAAGCCAATAGAGAAATAACTATTGAGACTTCTGGTTTGGTCGGCACTGATGGCCAGCCATATAGTGGCGTTGTCTGGGTGTATGGTATCGCAGCTGCTGCATCTCCAATACACACAAGCGCACCTGGCCTGCTAAAGTTTCAAACTACTCTTCCAGCAAAAAATAATTATAGTATTACCCTAAATGCATCTGCTTTTGGCAACGCCATTGGCAAGGAGTTTGCAGGTAGCTGTAAAACTTCCTTTGAAGTATCCAGTCGTTGTGATGCAGATGCCGAATGCTCTACCACAATCCCTGTTGCAGGAAGCATTGGTACCGAAGAACGCGTATTTGAGCTCTGTTCGCAAATCTCAAATACTGATCTAAAAGGCAAGTGTACTACTTGTATTAAAAAAGAAGGTGTCTGGACCGCCGTGGGCTGTATCGACCGCAAACCACAAAGTATAGTAAAGCGCTTTATGGAAATCGGCTTGGGTGTAGGTGGCGCAATTTGTTTGCTTATGTGTTTAAGTGCCGGCTTTATGATTACCACTTCGCAGGGTAATCCAACTCAAGTCAATGAAGCTCGAGAAATGATCACTTCTGCTATTATCGGACTACTCTTTATTATCTTTTCAGTTTTCATTCTACAGTTCATTGGTGTTACTATCTTTAATATTCCAGGATTTGGTGGTCCGCCGCCGACAACGCCATAACTATGAAAAAAATACTATTTACCTTAGCGACACTCTTGATTGCAACGTTTTCATTTGTGACTCCTGTGCAAGCAGCCCAGTGTGGCGATTCAGGCACTAATGGGTACTGTGGTGAAAAAGGTGGCTGTGCTAGTGATAGCATTTGTATAGATGGTTGGTTTCAAGATACCTGTGAAGTAAATTCACAATGCCAGAATCGTGATTTTGCATCAGAACATAACTGTGGCAACGATGGTTTAGGCTACAGCACGCACAATTGGTGTGGTTGGCGCGGGGGCTGTGCTGAAGGCTTTATGTGTGATAGTACTGGTAATGGCAAATGTGTTGCAAACGTAGCCTGTACAAATGTTGATACTACCCAAAATAAGCAGTGTGGCTCTGGTAATACAATTACCGATGGTCCCAACTTTAAGTGTGGCCCTGAGCAAGCTGGTTGTAGCCCTGGCTACTACTGTGTTGGAAATCCTGGAGCACAACCAGATTATATTTGTAAACTGCAAGCTAGTTGCCCAACGACACCGATTCCTCCTCCTGCACAAAACCTTTGTGGAACAATTAGCACAGATGCATTTGGAAAAGCGTGCGCACTCTCTGATGGTACAACTGTAGCACTCGGAGGTTCTTCGGTTGCTTGCACAGCTTCGCAGGCTGATGGTCAAAAATGCTGTGTTTCAGCTACTTCATGTAACGCAGTTGCCGATCCAGTGCCACAAAACCTGTTATGTGGTCAGTACAGCAGTAGTAATATAGATACTTGTCCAAGTACTTGCAATGGTGGGCAGCTGCAACCATTTAGCTATTCAGGCAGTCCAGCGTACTGTTGTGGTTGGACTCACACTGGTCAGTGTGGCAATCAACCACCAGGTGGCACCGGTGGCGGCTGCGGAAATGTAACTAATAGTGGTGCAACTTGTACGATGGATGATGGTCGTCTAGTAAATGGTGTCAATGTCTTCCAGTGTTCAAATAATATTGCACGCTGCTGTGAGAGTATTCCGCAATGTGACACAGATGCTGGTCCTCCCGCTAATCCAGATACTACTAATAAATGTGGTACTTTGCTCAGTGCAACTCAATGTCAATTTGGTGATGGAACAGTAGCAACAGTCCGTAGTGGTTCTGCCGTGGCATGTGGAAACGTTAGTAACAAATGTTGTCAAAAACTTGACTCTGCTTGTACCGCAGTAGCCAACCAACCACCTCCTCAAGATCCTAATGTACCAGTAGATCCAGACACCGGCGAAGAAGATGCTGCCCCTGATCTGTTTAATATCTTTGCTGGACCAAATTCAGATGACTTCTCTGCTTTAAACCCACTGCGCACTTTTGGTGATGCTGGAACAACTGCTAGATACTTCTCTTCACCAGCAGGAATTGTCTCTCGAATACTACTGTTTGCTTTTCCAATTGCAGGTTTAATTCTTTTCGTAATGCTCGTTTGGGCGGGTTTCCAAATCATCGCGGGCGGTGCTCAAGGGAGTAAATCTATTGAAGCAGGGCGTCAACGCGCCACCACAGCACTTTTAGGATTCTTGCTGCTGTTTGTCTCGTACTGGATCATGCAAATTATTGAGATCGTCTTTAGTATTACAATTCTATAAATGTAGTGGAACTCAGCTAACTTTATTTTCCTTAAAGTCTACTTACCAAACCGGCGTTTTCTTGCCGCATACTCTTCCAATAATTCATCCAACTTCTCAGGAGTAAATTCTGGAAAGTGGAATTGAGGAAAAGCTAACTCAGCGTACTCACATTGCCACAAGAAAAAACCCGACAATCGTTGTTCACCACTGGTTCTAATAATAAAGTCAGGGTCGGGAAGATCGCGTGTATCTAAATACTGTGTAAACTCTTCAGCCGAAATTTGTGAATCAGAATTTTGGGTTGTAGTTTTTTCACGCAACATTGTATTGATTGCTCGCAATAATTCATCACGGCCACCGTAGTTGAGTGCGAATACCACCGTAATACCAGTATTATCTTTGGTTAACTCGCGGCCACGCTTGATACTTTCTTGAATTTCACTATCAAACTTTGTGATATCGCCAATTGTGGTGACCCGAATATTTTTCTCGTGTAGTCTTTTGACATGCTGATCAAAAACCCGTTTAAAAAGAACGAACAAGTAATCTACTTCCTCTTTATCTCGTTGCCAGTTTTCAGTACTAAAGACCCAAAATGTGACGTACTCAATACCATGTTCGGCGGCTCTGTCTACCAAAGGTTCAATCACTTCATCAACTGCTTTTTGATGACCCAAAAAAACTTTTAAGCCATTGGACCGAGCCCAACGACGATTGCCATCACAAATAATTGCCAGGTGTTTGGGGATTGGATGAGTGTTTTTCATACGTTTAAACTATTTTCACTATTACTTCCAGATACTAAACTGAAATAACTGTACCTTGAATCTGATCTGAGAT
>CAYUES010000025.1:0-16888 GCA_964443885.1 uncultured Pseudomonadales bacterium | reverse complement strand
CAAATAAAGTATGTTAGTTAATTAACTGACTACTCTTTTCTGATTTCACAGAATAAAGAAGTAATACACTAAACTATTCCAAATTCCATGCACTAAGATTGCTGCAAAAATGGACTTTGTTAATTTAAAAACAAATGTATTAATAGTACTTATTAAAAGAATAAAGAAAATACTGGTTGCAGTTTTATAAGGTGAATCAAAGTTTAAAATTAGTATTGGTACATGCCCTAATAAGAAAAAAACTTGAGCTAAAATAAATGCTCTAACTTCACTTGTTATTCTCAGTAGCCAAACATACAAAATTCCTCGATATATTGTTTCCTCTACTATGCCAGTAGCAAAGCTGAAAACTAAAACATATGCAATTGAAAAGAATGAAAACACTGGTAGTGATATTTCTCTAAAAGTACTATTAATAGCAAAAAAATACAAAATCGTTCCAATCATAGGTAAGATAAATACCTTAAAAATTGGTTTAATACTGGAGTAATTCTTTATAAGATCTGTAATCACTGTTGCAGGAATTACTTTTCGTTTTAAAAACAATGCGGTAATTCCAAGCCAAATAATTGGCTTTGCTATACCTTCTGAAAACAGTTCATGGACTTCAAATAATTTAAAAATTCCCCAGACACTTACTAGTGTGATCCACCAAAGTACTACATTTGTATATCTTGTCATCACTTAATAGTAGCAGAAAAATAAAAAGTACTGACAGTTTTAAAATGGTATACTGTACTCCATGTATTCATACTCAGACATTTTTTTAACCAAGCAAAAAATCCTTTTTGTCACTGCTCATCCTGACGACTCAGTTGCCTACTTTGGTGCGCTAATTCATCACCTTTGCCAAGATAAAAAGGAAGTTTATGTACTGCTCGGCACCAATGGTGCGCGCGGCAGCCGAGACAATACAGTCAGTGAAGAAGAATTATCACAGAAACGCTTTGCAGAGGAAGCTGCTGCGCTGGCGGTTTTAGGTGTGCCGAGTGAAAATTTATTTTCGCTTGGATACCCAGATGGTGAGATGGAAAGCACCATGAAGCTAATTGGTGAAGTCTCCAAGTACATCCGAAAATTCAAAGTTGACTTGGTAGCGACGCACGATCCAAGTTTGCAGTATGCCGCTGATTATGCAAAAACTGGCTCGTTCATCCAGCATCGTGATCATCGCAAAATTGGCGAAGCCACCCTTGATGCGGTCTACCCTTTTTCCCGTGACCGATCATTCTTTACAGATCACTATCTTGAAGGCATTGAACCGCACGAAGTTTTTGATGTTTTACTGACCGACGAGAAGGAATCTAACTTTGATTTTGACTACACTGAAACTGTAGAAATCAAGAAAAAAGCACTCGCTGCTCACCAAAGCCAGTTTGATCAAAAAGTATGTCAAGAAATCGTGGACTTTAATAAATTTGATGATAAGTATATTGAAAAGTTCAACTATCTCAAGTTGCTTTGGTAATTTCACTTGCTTCGCTGCCCGCTCAATTGTGATTGTTAACTCCCTGTTAGTAAATAAACGTGCATCATTTCCAACCTTACAATTCCTGAATCTCTAGATAATAATAGTGATATGTTTGGTTCCTTTAAGTTTTCTCAAAAGCAAGTATTTGCCGCTCTGTTGATTGTGCTTGGTTGCGTAATTGCCTGGCCGTTAATTTTTGCTGGTTTTTATACCAGTCATGATGGCGAACTGCATTTAGGTAGAATTCCAGCCTACGCTCACCAAGTTTTTGCTGGTCAATTTCCGGTTCGTTGGTCTGATACTTTGAACTTTCGATATGGTTCTCCAATCTTTTCCTTTATGTATCCACTGCCCTATCTTTTGGCGTCAGGGATTTATGGAGTAACTGCTTCAGCGATCACTGCCTTAAAAATCACAATGCTCCTGACATTTTTGGCATCGGGTCTCGCGTTTTACTCGTATGTTTATTTATGGAAAAAAGATGAACTGCTGGCATTTGTTTCAGCTGCAGTGTACTTGTTGCTACCCTATCGCATGCTCACTATCTATACGAGAGTTGCGTTTGGTGAAGCTGTCGCATTCTTGTTTCCGCCACTGATTATGTTGGGAAGTTTGTACCTCAAACGCAAGGAGTTTAAAAAAGGGATTTTGGTAACGGCTCTGAGTGTGGCAGGACTGATTTTATCGCATAACGCGATGAGTTTGATCTTTGTTGGGCCATTATTTCTGTGGTTTTTTATTGCGCAAGATCCTGGCTTTTTCTCCCTTCCAAGTAAATTAAAACTACAGACAAGTATTTTATATCTGGGTAGCTGGTTGAGTGGATTGTTGCTCTCAGCATTTTTTTGGATGCCGGCTTGGATCGAGAAAAAATACACGTTTGTTGAGCAGTTCCTGCAAGATAAAGATTTTCACAGTTATTTCTTATCACCTGCTCAGCTGCTCCATCAAAATTGGTCGTTGCCTGACAATGCTGCCCCTGCATTCTGGGGAGTTACAGCGGTCAGTATTTTTGCTGTAAGTCTTTGGCAGTTGTATAAAAAACGTACGTTAGAGTTGGCAGTCATTATCGGATTCCTAGTTCTCGCACTTTTTATGACTGCAAATACTTCAGCAGTTTTATGGGAGAATATTCCATTTTTACCATTTTTCCAGCTGCCCTGGCGTTTCCTCAGTTTGGCAGTTTGGGCAACTGCGTTATTAGTGCCGTTTGCAGTAAAAGATCTGCCGTATCGCTCCGTAGTCGCTGCCGTCATAGTTGGTTTATTGCTGTTCGAATCATTCCCTAGTACACAGGTCTTAACAAAACTTACAACCCCAGATAGTTACTTCACGTCATATCCAGGTAGTACGACTTGGCATGAAGAAGGCACTCCAATTTGGACGGCTGGCTCACCTGCTTCGTTCTCAGAAAAAGAATTCATAGTTGATGAAACAGTTGTGGTGACTCAACAGGACGCTGGCGCTTCACAATCTATTACTACGCCAACAAACACAGCAACACTGCGTACCTACTCTGTTACTGCCACGCAACCTACCACTTTTGTCTTGCAACACTTGTACTTTCCAGGTTGGAAAGCATACGTTAATAATCAAGAAACACCAATCGAGTTTCAAGATATCGAGCATCGTGGTTTGATGAAAATAGCACTGCCTGCTGGTAGTAATCATATTGAGTTTAGATTCGAGAAAACAACCACTCGGCTTGTTGCAGAGTTGATCTCTATCGGAGGAGTACTGCTGCTAGTTGCGTTACTGGGCAGCACTTATTTGAGTGAAAAGATGTGGAAGTTTAAAACGTAGCTATTCAATTTGAAGTTTGATTGCTAGAACTTAATTACTCGGTGCCACACCGTAAATAACAACTTCGGTACCAGGGTTTTCTTTAGTAGCTCTCATTGAGTTTTTATCACCAACATCAGGGCCAGCCCAGTAGAACAAAACTTCAGCTTCTTCAGTTTTCATATTAATGCAGCCATGACTCATTGGGGTACCAAAGTTATCATGCCAGTAGGTGCCGTGAATACCAAACCCTCGCGAAGCGGCGATCTTGTCATTGCTAAAAAACATCGTAAACGGAACATTTGGTAAGTAATAATACGTGCCCAGTTCTTTACTGCCACCAGACATCTTTGTGTATTTGAACTTTGTCCAGATTCTAAAGGTCCCAGTCGGCGTTTTGCCCCATTTTCCTGAAGATATTAAAAAGTTATACATCAATTGATCACCCTCGTACGCATAGAGGCGTTGATTAGTTAAATCAACCTCGATTCGTTTTTCACCTGTTGTTGAACCTAAAACCGTTGAGTGATCAACGGTAGCAATCACGGGTTTGGAGGAAACAGTTTTGCCGTAAAACTCACCTTGAGTTTCGATTGGATTGAAGTTGCCATAACTAAAACTATCAGCAGTCAATTCACCTTGAGATTGGGCAACGAGCATGCCTGTTCTAAAAACTACTCCAAGACTGACCGCAATCGCAACCAAGCTAAAAAGAAATTTAAAGAATCTAGGCATGCTTCATTATGCCGTTTAACTTTGCTGTATTTCAATACGCAAACAAGATACTTAGTAGCTACGCATCAAGCCAAGTCTACCCTGGCTTGATGCGTAGAAAGTAGTTTACGCACCACGTCGCAACATACGACCGACGAAGATGACGATACAGGCACCGACTACAGACACGAATAAACTGTAGAGGTTAAATCCAGTCACGCCAGCTTCACCAAACATGTTGAAGACGTAACTTCCGACGATTGAGCCGACGATACCCATGATGATGTCCCACAGCGTGCCTTGGCTACCATTATTCTTCATAATTAAAGAAGCAACCCAACCAGCAATTGCGCCGAAGATGATCCAAACGAGAAAATTCATATATTCCTTTTATTATTACTACTGTGTACTAATTTGAAGTATAGGCTTCTTCAGTAAGCGGTACTTCAAAATTGAGTAAGAATCGTCCCACTTGCGCAGTTGCATAAAATTGTCATACTGTGCATATGTTATTTCTCATTCTTTTTCTTCTTATTGCTGCAGGAGTTGTATATCTTGCGCAGTACAACTTGACACCAGTCACCTTGGTGATTGGGTACTATACGTTTTCTGGTATACCGTTGTTCTATGTGTTAGTGGGCTCTCTACTGACAGGATTAATCTTGGGCTATATTGTGCAGCTGATTAACTCATTTTTTGTAAACCGTGCTTTGAAGAAGAAAGATAGCAAAATCAAAAGCACCAAAGAAACCATTGCTGAGTTATCAAAACGAATTCATCAGCTTGAACTTGAAAACGAGCGACTACGAAAAGACTCACCAATTATAGAAGTAGATGAACAATCACTGTGAAATCACTACTCGCTAAAATCTGGAAAAAGTTGGGCTTCTCCAAAAACATTCAAGTATTTATCATGCGTTTTTTTCAGGATCAATTCTTGATTGGCGTAACGGGCATTGTTTTTAATGAAAATGATGAAGTCTTGTTGTTCAAGCACACCTATCGTCAACACGCATGGAGTTTGCCAGGTGGCTACTTGAAAGCCAAAGAGCATCCTCGTGAAGGCTTAGAGCGAGAAATAAAAGAAGAATCAAACCTTACTGTTAGTATGGATGAACAGTTAAAAACGCGCACCGATCGTGAAAGTGCCCGCATTGATATCTGTTACTACGGCACCTTTATTGGCGGCGAGTTTGAGCCAAGTGAAGAAGTTTCTGCCTACGGTTTTTTTGCAGTTGATAACTTACCGCTCTTGCGCACAAATCAATTATTCTTGATCGACCAAGCACTGCGCCAGCGCAAATCACGTGCCGAGTAACTTGTTATTTACGAAGTAGATACAGACAGTCTTCAGGCGCTATCGAACATCCCACCAACTCTAATTCCCCATTTTGTCTGAGCTCGTCTTTTAAGATTTTAGGATTCTTGCTAGGGATACCTGAATAGATAAGATTACTTTTGTGCAGTTCGGCATACTCATCAAAGTGAACTACGATCAACTCAACTCCAGCAGTTTCTAGTACTTCTAGTGAGAGTTCACCAGGAAAGTTTTGGAAGTGTGTATGAATATCTTGGTTGCGTTGCGGTGGCGTTATGCCACTCACCCCATTGTAGAGTTTTTTCTGATGATACAGCTGCAGTAACAGTCGTTTGTTTTCACTTCCCGCTAGCTCCCCCATATCCCATTGGTAGATTGGAAGTTCAGCTAAGATTTGTTGGTCACTGTCTTTGACAGCTGCATAAATTGGCGGAATACTTAGATCAACAGAATACAGATGTTGGTGTGTGCGAACAAAGTACAAGGTAACTGCTAGATAACCTGTCAACGCTAGAACAAGCCATTTTTGTGGGATCAGTGCTCTTGCTGCAAGCCAACCAAGACCAAGTGCTAAACCAAAATTAAGTACAACTGCCCAGCGTGATACTGCGCGAAAGGCTTGAATTCCTGGCACTAGATAGTAAAAGGCTGCATACGGAAGTGGAATAGCAAGTCCATCAATCTTCAAACTCTCACTGCCGATTTTTATAACTGGGCCAAGCATGCAAACTGCACCGACAACGATGATTGCTACGACAGTTCTGAGCTTGATTTTTGAAGGCATACTTTGTGTAGCATCTAGTTTGTTTTTTTGTAGCCACTTGTTACCGGCAAATAGCAGTACTAATGTAGCTGCGATATCCCACTGCAGTAATTTTTCGAGTGGGTATGAGAAATGAGCAGTGTCACGAATGGTTCGCGCCACATTGAGTGTCTGAGCAGTTACAACATAGGGTAAGTAGTACCAGATGCAAATTGCCATACTTATACTATTCACACTCAATAAAAAATGATCTTTGAAAAATCTTGTAACCAATGATTCACTCACAAGATATGCGCTCATAATTGCTAACAAAAAATAACCAGTCATTGGCGCATTGAGTGTTTGCGCTGCAAGAAAAAATCCAAAAAGAATCGCATATTTTTTTTGAGCAGTTTCAAGATATCTAATCAATGACCAAGCTCCAAAAGGAATTCCGGCAAGCATGTAGCTATGCAGGTGCGGAATGAATTGATACTGAGTATATGAAAATGCAAAGACTGCTGCAGCTATGAATGCAGCTAGGTTTTTCTTCCAAAGAGCTTTGCCCAATATAAACATTCCTGCAAAGTTAGTAACAGTACTGAAAATCAGTAAAGAATTATACTGTGCAACTGGGTTGCTTATAAAATTTTTTATAAAAATAAGCAATGCCCCTGCCGTAACAAACGGATCTGAATAAGTGGAAGTATAGGTATAGGGATGAAAAAACGGCCAGTGGTACCACTCCCCTGTTCCACTCCAAGCAGCAGCGCTCTGATGAACGAACCAAACTATCAGCACACCATCGTTAACAGAGGTTGTGTGTGTTTGAAAATGCGACAAAAGTGGATAAAAAAATGCTAGAAAAATTCCTAGAAAACCAACCACAACACCGATACATTGCTTCGACATAGATACAGTGAATACTACCACTTCTTTGCAGTTTACATATAGTAATTCATCTATTGAGATTACAGTTAACTTCTGATCCTGAAGAGCGTGACGCAGTAGCAACCGAGAGACGTGAGCTTCAGGCTCGTCGCTAAGTTACAGTACATACAAAAAGAGAACTGATTTTTAGGTAGTTCTCTTCTTAAAGCCGTTTAAGTGATTATACGTTGAAATCAACTGTATCTGCACGTATTTACTGTTTCAAATTAGCGAACTAATTTGCGGACTTTTTTCTTGGCAACAGCCACTGCTTTTTTGGCAATTTTCTTGCCAGTAGTGTTGACTTGCTTTTTGACTGCCGTTTTTACAGCAGCTTTGACTTTTGCAGTAGTTTTGGCTGGTGCTTTTTTGTAGTCAGCTTTCAGCTTCTTTGCTTTCGTTACAGTAGCTGCAACGACCTTTTTAGCTTTGACTCGGTTTTCTTTCTTTGAAAGAAACAGAGCAGCGGCGCCAAGGGCGAGTCCTGTTAATAAAGTTCCTATACCAGTTTTCTTTGCCATAATACCTCCTTATATAGTTTAGGGCAGTTGTACTACATTGAGTGTGTTTGTCATTCCGGGGTCACGCCAATACGAGCCATGGACTATTAATACTGTCTCACCACTTTCGATTATATTAAGTTCTTTGATTTTGTTTGTGATTTCTTCTAGTGTCAATTCTTTATTAGGAAAGTCTACCATCAAGGGTTCAACACCGTATACTAAACTCATATTTTGATATGCCTGAACAGATGGTGTCAGTGCATAAATTGGTAACAACTCTCTAAAGCGTGCTAAGAATTTTGGTGTTGTACCGGTTTCGGTCAAGCAGATAATTGCAGCAATATGTAATGGATTGGTTGGCCGCTTTGAAGCGCTAATCAAACTCATTGCCGCGTGAGTAATACAGGTGGTTGGATCAATATCTTCAGTATGAATTTCAGGTGGATGGGCAAAGTCTTCAGTGTAACTTGTAATTGCTGCTTGAGCCTCGACTGCTTTAATTGGATACTTTCCAATGGTTGTTTCATCAGAAAGCATTACTGCATCGGTACCGTCATAGACCGCATTTGCCACATCTGTGACTTCTGCACGGGATGGTCTGGGAGACTCGACCATACTTTGCAACATCTGCGTGGCGGTGATGACTGGTTTGGCTTTTTCTCTCGATTTTTGAATAATCATTTTCTGCCAATGCGCGAGCTCATGGAACGGCACTTCAACACCCAAGTCACCGCGAGCCACCATAATTGCATCCGAGACGTCGATGATCTCATCAATGTTATCTAAAGCAGATTGATTTTCAATTTTTGCAACTATTTGTGCAGTTAAGTTTCGCTTGTTAAGTTCGCCACGCAAAATTTCAATATCATTTTTATTTCTGACAAATGAAAGTGCAATAAAATCAACCAAGTCATTACGAGCGGCATCGATGTACAACATATCTTTTTCAATTAATGAAGGAAGATCGATCACAACACCTGGTGTATTCAAAGTTTTGCGGCGTTTTACAACCAGTGTTTCTGTAACATGAACTGTTAAAGAGTTTTGATTTTTTTCTGTAACCACAAACTCACCTTTTCCATCATCGATCAAAATAATGTTTTCAATTTGTAAAGCATCGATCATTGGTTGTGGAACGTAGACACATTTTTGTTCGCGCTTGGCAGTTTCCATATCCGAGGTAAAAAGAACTGCATCATCAGGATGCGCTTCAAAACTTTCGCTACCGTTGAAAATATCAGTCCGAATTTCTGGGCCTTGGAGATCAACAAGCACTGAAACTGATTTACCAAGTTTGTGGCCAACTCGGCGTACTCGCTCCATTCTTTCAATGTGCCAAGCTGGTTCGTTGTGCTTGGTATTAAAACGAGCAACGTTCATACCCGCATGTACAAGTTGTTCCAATGTTTCTTCTGATTCAGTGGCTGGTCCAATTGTTGCAACAATCTTTGTTCTTTTATGCATGATGTGATTATTGCGCAAAGGTATTACTCATTACAAGAGGAAAATAAGTTTTACCTTCTCAAGTCAGTTGTACTCTCTTGAATCTTTTTCTAAAGTGCGTTACAGTGACACAGATTATCGCTCTTAATTTCGAGTATATAGTGAAAGGTATTTATGGCAGACGACCAAAACAAAGTAACCGACCAAGATGAAACAGAAGAAATTGAATCTGGTGAAGACTTGGCAATGGCTGCGCTCTCACAAGCAAATGAGGATACCGAAGATCTGACAGATTCCGCCGATGCTTCTGCGAGTAGTTCTTCAGTGGATGCAGAAACTGAACAATCCGACAAACTGGCTGAAACACTTTCTAGTTTGCAGAACTTGTTAGAGCGCTACGGTACAGAACTAGAGAACATTACAAATCAAATTAAAGAGAAACGCGACAGTCTCAAAGGCGTTTTTGAAAATGATAGTGAACTTGGCGCGGCTGAAGAAGAAGCAAAACAGTACGCAATGCAAGCCAAAACCCGCAAAGCTGCTTTGCAAAGTAGTGCCGTGGCGGTGGGCATTAAAAACCAACTAGCAGAATTGACTACTCAGAAAAAAGAAGTTGAAGAAACAATCAGCAATCATTTGTTGAACTACTACGGCATTACTCGCTCGAAGAGTTTTGATACTAGTGATGGTGATCAATGGGAGTTTGATATTCGCGCCAAAGTCAAAAGTCGCAAGAAATAGTTTTTTCTGCAAACAGTAAACTGATCTAGTCAGCACGGCAGGCGTACAAGTCCTGCCTCGTGAGCTCACTATACATAGTTACAAGAAATTCTAGTTACTACGACGTTCGCTCAACGGCTTTCTATCTCAGTTTACTGTGTTTGCGAAATTTAATTACATTCTGCTTTGTATTGAAACAACAAAAAACCGCTCCCTTTCGAGAGCGGTTTTCAAATTCAATTATTGATCTCTGCCCGAAGGCAGCGATGTCTGAAACTATTGACTCAAGCGATCTGCAATTTTTTGCAGAACAACTGGAGAAATATTTTTCATTCTCTTTAATTTTCGTGAACGTTTTTGCAAACGATTCTTGGCAATTTTTTTGACTGCACGAACCTGAGAAGGTTTCTGATAGACAGCACGATCTTTAGCAATCTGCACGATGTTACTCGCCATTACTGCTTTTTTGAATTTTTTGATGACGTCGAAGGTACTTTCGTTCCCTTGAGCCTTAATAACTATTGGCATGTCTTATCACCTCCTTTCCTGAACTTTGAATTATATCCTAGAACTATCTGATTTACAAATCTCAAACAGCACATCTTCGAATTACTCACAAATTTACTGCCACCCACCCATAATGTGCAGGTGAATGTGGGGCACGTCTTGGAGTTGTTTGCCGACATTCATCAGTAAACGATAATTTTCACTAATTCCTTCTTTTTTGGCAATTTCTCGGGCAAGTTGCAGAATTCGGCCATGAAATTCTGCATCACTAGCATCAACTTCTTCCAAAGTCTGGTACTCTTTTTTGGGAATTAATAAAATATGAATCGGAGCTTGTGGTTTGATATCGCGTATCGCAATAAATTCCTCGTCTTCGTGGACGATTTCGGCAGGGATTTCTCGATTAATGATTTTGGTGAAAATTGAGGTGCTCATAGTTCCTTTGCTGTTCAAAGTTTTTAGTTTATTCTTTTTCTGTAATTTTCTAGAAATAACGCAATATCGAAACTACAATTACTTGTATATGTGCTCAATCAGCGTCACTACATCTTTCAACGACAACGGACTGGGAGTTTGACTACGATGCTTTTGCGAGCCATTAATTAACATCTTGCCACTGGGGTGATAGTACCAAGTGCCTTCAGTATCTTTCTTGATAATTGCCTCATGCAGAGCTTGCAAGGTCACCGAAGTATCGGGACGAATTTTAATACGAATATTACCTAATTTTGGATCTTTTTTAACAACTAATGCATAGTTTTTCTTTTGTGCTAACTTGATTGTGTCGTCGTTACTGGTTTCGATTGCGAGTGCCGGCCCAAACTGCAACTCAAACGGGTGTCCTTTTTGCTGAATTTCATCCAGCGCGGAAAAATGTTGAGTTAAAACAGCGTATGCATAGTCTAAACACTGCAGTCCAAAATTAAGTTGTGCTTCATCATCATGGCGATCACTAAATTCGCTGCCACGAATCAATTCAGTGAGCATAAAACAATAGCGTGTGCTATCTGCCTCGGGCCAGTGAATCTCTCCAAAATGGTCGATCTCGGTCGTGAACTCACTAATTTCTTTGAGTGCCTTGTCGTTTGCCAACTCTGGATGTAGCGCGCAAGCATGATCATACGTCAACGAAGTTGCACTAATATGTTCTTTGCCACGATCTGACTGGTGATGATCAAACTCACCTAAGCCCGTATCAACGTGCATTACCTCATGAGGTTGGACTCCAAAACTTTCAATTTCAGGAATCGAAAGCATTTGGCCAGGGTTTACAAAGGTGACTTTGGCAGTGGCATAGTGCTGTGCATCAAAGCGCTTGAGCATCCAAACTGAGCCAATCGCATCGAGGTCGGGAGCGTGATGAGTAACGAGAAGTTTACGGGTAGTCATGTGGTTAGTATATCAGCTGTAGCGCAAAATCTGGCCATAAAAAAACCCACCACAACAGCCGTAATTACTGTAAACAATAATCAGGACAATTGCAGTGGGTGTTCCTCACCGGAATGTATGAGTACTATAGCTCTTGATATAGAAAATACCCATAATTAAAAAGGCTTGAATTCGCAATCTATAGTTTTTTTACCTGACTAAAGAAATGTTAACTATAGGCCTAGATAATTGCAGCAGCTTTTGCGGATAACTGCCTGCATACCAGATATGCTGATCTAAATCAATAGCTTTACTTTGTGTGATATAGGCTATTGATGACTAACAAAAAATGGTTGCAATTAGAGAGTTTTTACACGCTCTAGCACTTCTTTTTCAGAAATGACTTCACTTTGATCACTTGTTCGCTCTTTCCATTCAATTTGTCCATTAGTTTTTGCAGAAACAACTAAACGTACTGGACAACCAATTAGGTCTGCATCAGCAAACTTAACACCAGGATTTACGTCGCGCTCGTCCCACAGTACATCGATGCCAGAATCTTGGAGTGTGGTGTACAAAGCAGCTGCTTGCTCTTCCCCGCCACGCAGTGAGAGTAAGTGAACGGTAAATGGCGCAACTTGTTTTGGCCAAATAATACCCTTTTCATCATGAAATTTTTCAACAATCACCCCCATTGCTCGACTAGTTCCGATGCCGTATGAACCCATCAAAATTGGTTGCTCCGTACCTTGGTCATCAATAAATTTGTAGTTGTAGGCATCTGGGAAACGACTTTGAAGTGGGAAGATATTTCCGACCTCTGCTGCTTTGAAGTACTCCATAACTTTGCCACTTTTTGGATTCAAGTCGCCAGCTTGAGCTACTTTAATGTCATAAAATTTGGCTGGTTTTGGCAAGTCTCTATCCCAGTTTACATTGACGACGTGAATATGATCTTTATTGCCCCCACACTCAAAGTTGACCATTTCCTCGAGTGATTCATCAGCAATTATCTTGACAGAATCTGGTAAATTAATAAGGCCAGCATAGCCAATGATGGCGCCAGTTACTTCTTTGACAACTTCTGGAGTTGCCAGTGCTAATTTTTTACAACCCAAGATTTTCTTTAGTTTATCTTCATTGACTTCATAGAGTCCGCGCACACCAACGGCGACAACTGTGTTATCTGCCTGGTAGATAATTGTTTTAATACATTTTTCAGCTGGAACATTCAAGAACTTCACCAGTGCATCCATACCCGTGATGTTTTCGCCGTAGACTTCTTCTAGCGCTTTTTGTTCAGCGTCTTGTGCAACGTGAGGTGCTTTACTTGGGGCAACTTCACGGTTGTAGTAGGTATTGGTAGTTTCATCAAAGAAAATCACATCTTCACCAGCTTCGCAGCGAGTTTGGAATTCATGCGAAAAGTCAGGCGTGAAGTCGCCACCAGATGCGAGTGCCATCACGGTGTCTGCTCCCAAGCCTAATGCTTTGAAGGTATTGGTGTAGACTTCTTTGGCTCTATCGTAGTAGGCTTGGAAATCTTCTTGACTAGTGTGGAAGCTGTAGAGATCTTTCATCCGAAACTCGCGACCACGCATGATGCCAGATTTTGGACGAGCTTCATTGCGGAACTTGGTTTGAATTTGATAGACAGCAAACGGAAAGTCCTTGTAGCTCGTGCGGAATTTTTGGGCAATTGGCGTAATTAAGTCTTCGTGTGTGCAGTTCAAAACATACTCAGCGCTATTTTTTGCTTGTGAGTTTTTATTGGCACCAACTGCTTTGAATAAAACGTCGATAGTTTCGAGACGACCGGTAGTTTCCCAAAATGACTTTGGTGACAACGAAGGCATTAAAACTTCGGCACCGATTTTATCCATTTCTTTGCGAACAATGTTTTCGATTTTGGTCAGGACACGTAATCCTAAAGGCAAAAAGGTGTAGACCCCAGCCATAGTTTGGTCAACGAAGCCAGCTTTGATCAGTAAGTCAGCGTTTTTAGAGTCATACTCTTTTGCGATTTTTTGGGTTTTGGTTAAGATGTTTGAGTATTTCATATTTCCTTTAATTATTTTAGAGCACTATGACAATTCGCTGAGACGGTAGGCTCGAATCCCTACCTTAATGAGCTCACTATTCATAGGTATATTTACTCAGATTAGACAATGACGTTCGCTCAATACTCTGCTCATTGTCATAATGCTCAAATATTTTACCTTTCATTAAGTAGATACTAAAAAACCCTCACCAATCATCTCGCAACTGCGAAATAACTGATGAGGGTTTTTGTGGGTTACAAAAACGGTACCACCTCACTTTGTTCAAGCGATTGCTCGCTTGAACCTTGGGGCTGCAGATGACAGCCTGGAAGTAGATAACGGCTTCCTGCCGAATGTGTTAGTACGTAGTTTCTCTACAGAAACTCAAGATTTCCACATTTACTCTTTTGGTCAAAGCCTTTAGTTAGGAGCTAAAAGGAATGGATCACCCATTCAGTAGTTACAAGTCATTATACGCGTAGTCTAAAAAAATGCAAATCATTTGGTATAATAGCGAACCGTGACTGAAAAACAAGAACAAACTATATCGTATTCGACCTTAGATACCTTGGCTCGAGAAAAGCAAGTTGGGACTACTTTACTCGATTTTCATAATAAGGTAATACTGATTGAGTCACTAGCGCCCGGTTTTTTGTGGTTTCTCACCCAAGGCAGCGCTGATGTCTTGAGAGTTGTTCAAAATGGAAATGAGATGCTGATAGCTTCTTTTACTAAAGAACAGCAGCTGGTTTTAACCGCAAATATTTTTAAAAGTTTACTTGGCCAACCCCCTGATCCTCAGACGGTAGATTACTTTAGAACTACTGCTCACACAAAGGTGCGAGGTTTCTGCTTCACTGATTTAGTGAGTTATAGCCAAAGAAATACATCAGGAAAAAATTTTTTAGCCAACCTCTATTTTTATATTTCCGATGCACTACGCAGTGAAGTTGCAAGTGTTACAGAGAAAATTGCGGACAATCAGTTTTTACTTTTGCCACAAAAGTTTGCAAAAACACTATTAGCGCAACAGTCTATTCAAGGTGATATGCTTCAAATAACACATCGAGATCTAGCTGAACAGCATCATACGTATCGTGAAACAGTGACAGAAATATTAATTAAAATGGCCAAAATGGGATTTATTGAACAAGGTCGTATGTATATTCGTATTTTGAACAAAGAAGGTTTGCAGCAAGTTCTAGCGGGTACTATCAAGATGGAATCATCAACGGTGGAAGCTGTGCCAACAGCTACAGCCACTCCTCAAGAGACTGTACAATAAGTTCGGAAATGTCCAGTTCTTTGCAGTTGCTCGGCAGTTGTTTGTGCGTAATTGAGTTGGTCACGGTGATGCTATCGACAGTTGAGTTACTGAGTTTATCGATCGCGTTTGGTACGAGTGGGCCGTGTGTGGCAAAGAAATGAGTCTCGGCTGCTCCTTCTTGTTTGAGCAGTTCTGAAGTTTCCACCACTGTCCCACCTGACACAATCACGTCATCAAATAGCAAAACAATTTTATCTTTGACTGAACCTTGTAAGCCAACGGCCGTGATTTCACCAGTCAATAAATCACGATTTTTATCGATATTAACCAAGTCTGTACCAAGTGCAGTCGCAAACTGACGAGCGCGTTTAATGCCACCAAAGTCTGGGCTGGCCACCACGATATCTTTACCTGCAAAACGAGCTTGAACATCCGCAATAAATAACTCCATCGCAGATAAATGAGCAGAAGGAATCGAGAAAAATCCTGGTGTACTGCTGTTATGCAGATCCAATAGATAGACGCGGTTAATGTTGGCTGTGGATACTAAATTGGCAACAACTTTGGCTGCGATCGGTTCACCAGGCATGAAGACTTTGTCTTGCAGTGAGTAGCCCATCCAAGGAATAACGGCATGAATGTTGCGAGCTCCTAGGCGTTCGGTTGCATCTGCTAAGAGTAAAAACTCCATGATGTGTTCGTCGACAGGATTCGAGAATGATTGAATAATCACCACGTCTTCACCGGCCAAGTGCTCAGTAATTAAAATGCGACGCTCACCATTTGAAAACTGCGAAGTCTCTGTCTGCACGAGCGGCAAGTTAAGCCGGTCACTAATTTTTTGAGCCAGCGGAAGATTGGATGAACCAGAAATAAGTTTCATGGCATTATTGTACCGCACTTGTGCTGAGAAGTGAAAGTTCTACCCGCGATGCTGTGGCGCATTGATCAAGCCGCACTTCTTGAACTTCAGTCCACTGCCACAAGGACAAGGATCGTTGCGACTAATCTTGGCTTTAGAAACACCAGGCTGAGGCTTGGCATCAGCTTTGGCATTTTGCAAAACCTTGGCTAAGTCGCTCAAAGAACCTTGTTGAGTTTGCATGGCTGCTGTTGGGACACTCGCATCAGAAACTTCTTTTTCCAGAGACTCATTGATATCAGCTTTTTGCTCGATCATCGCTTCGGCTTTAATTGGGCGCATCATCTCAGCACTCTGGACTTGATCGCGATAAATACGTTTGGCGATCGTTGATTCAATGCTGGCCACCAGCTCTTCGAAGAGGCCAAAGGCTTCTTTCTTATACTCAGAAATGACGGTTCGCTTGTCACCACGCAGCCAAATACCTTCGCGCAAGTCTTCCATCGCATCAAGATGATCCATCCATTTTTGATCGAGCACGGCGATAGAAACGAGTCGTTCAAGTAAGCGCATGTGTTGGGCACCCACACCCTTCTCTTTTGAGTCATAGGTTTCTGCAGCAATTTCTTGGAGTTTCTCGATAATTTCATCAGCAGAACTCATGTCTTTCAAGGACTTAACGAGCTCTTTTTGGGAAGCAGTATCGAATGGAATAATCGTCGCAAACTCTTTGACGATGGTGTTAAACTCTTCTTCGGTGAAGTCTTGAGGTGCATACAAAGTGACCACACTCTCGATGTCATCATTGATGTAGCCAAGGACTTCGTTTTTGAGTTCAGTCGGGCTACCTTCATCACGTTGAGTACCAGACTCGAGCAAGCGGCGGCGGCGCTTGTAGATAATCTCACGCTGCTTGTTCATAACGTCGTCAAACTCGACCAAGCGTTTGCGTTGATCAAAGAAGAAACCTTCGACTTTAACTTGAGCAGCTTCGATTGATTTACCGATCATGCCGTGTTCGATGGGTTGATTTTCTTCGATCTTGAGGAAGTCCATCACTTTAGCAATTTGATCACCACCAAAGATGCGCATGATGTCGTCATCTAAAGAAATAAAGAACTGAGTCACACCTGGATCACCTTGGCGACCAGAACGACCACGGAGCTGATTGTCGATACGGCGAGACTCATGGCGCTCGGTACCGATAATGTACAAGCCA
>CAYUES010000024.1:9303-16934 GCA_964443885.1 uncultured Pseudomonadales bacterium | reverse complement strand
TTAAATAGAGTCAATATACCAGCAAGTTGAGACAACTTAGTAATTGGTTTTAAATGAACTTCACTTCTGCTAATTGTATTTGAAATCTGATTGTCTAATTGAGTCTGAGACTGATAATCAGTAGTCATGTATCTTGCTAAAGAAACAGTGTCAAAAAGCACTTGTGGATGATTAGAAAGAAATTCATCGGGGATTTCAGAAATGCCGAATTTACTTTTAAAGATTAAGTCCAATGCTTCACGAAGTCTTACAGCATCTAAGTTGAAATCATTCTCATTTAAGTTTTTTTTAATTAAATCTATTTGGGCGTAAAACAACTTCTCTTTTTCAAAATCAAATTCATCCTCAATATAACTATCAGATTCATGATTCAATTCATCATAGTTCATAGTGTGATTATAACTTAGGTCTAGTAATGTTGTACAGCTTTATCAATTTACTCGTGACCCAACTCTTCAATAAATTTCGACTCAAGAAAATCAACTTATAGTGAAATAATATTGATTAATCAATCTAATAATTTACTGCAGGGCCGGAAGGAATCGAACCTTCGTCAAAGGTTTTGGAGACCTCTATTCTACCGCTGAACTACGGCCCTTTGGTGTTGCGCGGTTATCAGCAACAGTGAAGCTTGATTTTATCACAGACCATCCAGGTCTAGATCCAGGAATTCAGGCAACTCACTGACCTTCGCCAGCACTGGCACCTCTCCAACCCACCTTTACTACTCCTGCTCACATCCTGTATGCTTAGAGCATGCCCGCACTTTTTGACTCTGCCCTCGTTAAAACGCTAGAACAAGACAAGAAATTCCTCGAGACTTCGCTCGTGCCAATTATCACCGTCTCGGCTACTTTTCATGAAGATCTCAAGCGTTTCCATGACCTACCCAATGAAAACTTGAGCCGTGACACGGTTTTCTCTCGTGCGCACTACTCGATGGCAATTGGCGTCGCGATCCAGGCATGGGGTGACAAACTAGACCCGAACAAAGCTTGGCTCGTTGACCCTACCAACTACGTTTCTCATGAAGATTGGTTCTCGATTACCCTCACCGAGCGGATCGGCAAGGAACTCGCCCGTCGCCCACTCCTCAAAAGACTCAAAGATTTTGTGGACAAATTTGCCCGTCAGAAGCTGCCGATCCTCGGAAGTATCACCCCGCCACTGATGTACGTCACTCAAAATGTCCAACACCCGATTCTTTCTTTCCATATTGCTGCAGGTAATATTTTAGCGATAGAAGGCAAAAAAGTTTTCCAAATGATCACAGATCCACATGTCCGTGAGGAGTACGTTACCAACTCTCATAAGGGTAATATTCGGTTTGGCGTCTTTGATGAGCAAACTAAAATGGAGTTTTTGGAAAAAGCGGCACTACACGGAAAGAACGCGAATCCTGATCACATCATCGTGACAGGCCCGCCGATCGACCCTCGTATTGTTGCTGCTCGCCAAAAAAAGTATGCTTGGCGTTCTGGCCCACTCAAACTCTGTATCACTACTGGTGGTTTGGGCACTAATAAACAGGAAATCAAGAAACTACTCGAACAACTCCTCCCACAGCTCCGCCGTCGCCCCAATCCGTATCAAATCATCGTCTATGCTTCTACTCATCAAGATATCGCCGAGATGGTCAGAGAGCTGGCACGAGAGTACCGCGTCCCGCTCGAGGATCTCAAGGACAAATCCGCTCGCTTGCGCCTGATTTACCATCCGCAAATCGTCGATGCCAATGAATTACTAATCAAGTATGCGTTTCCGTGGGCACATGGCTTTATCACCAAACCGTCTGGTGACATGGCGTATGATGCTGCTGCTTCGGGCTCTTTTGTGCTTACTCTCGCCGAGTGGGGTGAGTGGGAAGAAAATATTCGCAAAGTTTTTGAGCAAAAAGGAATTAGCCGCAAAGCGATGACTGAAAATATCGTCCAACAACTCGAGGTGTTGCAAGATGCTACAGGTAAATCTCAATCTTGGGTGGAGCAAGCGATGAATAATGCGGCGCGCCTTGATAAATTGTTCTTGAACGGCAGCAAAAAGATCATCGAAGCCTACAAGAACTTCGCTGAAGAATAATAAAAGAATATTTCTGTTTTGTAAAGAATCTCAAACACTTGAAGTAATCTGAGAAGTATTTCAGTAAAAAGAATTGCAGCAGGATTTACTTTTTGTGAAGTCTTAGGAAGCCGTCAAACATACCTACTCGATTGTGTGAGTTGACATGAATAGGCTGACTACGAAGTGAGCTATTGGCGAACGTCTACACAAAAAGTAAAGACTGCGAAAATCAAACGGAAATACGAATTGAAATTACTTCAACTTCTTGGACATGACGTGCTCGGTGTGATCACGACAAACTGAACAGTACTTGTTCAAAGGGAAAGCACCCTTGCCATCTTGTTGTTTTTTTAATTGATCGTTTAGCTTGTTGTATTCTGTGACGTACCCAAAAGCACCGCAAACTTTACACTTTAAACCGGCGATTTGACGTGGTCCTTTTTTCTTTTTTGCCATATATTGTCCTTTATTCGAAACTCAAGAGATGTAGTATACAGAAACATCTAGTTTTTTGCCAGTGGAAAGGGACTTTCCACTTTTGGAGCCGAGACAGGGATTCGAACCCAGGACCCCCTGTTTACAAAACAGGTGCTCTACCGCTGAGCTATCCCGGCACTGTGCGTTTTATATTATAACGCAAAATATATATAACTTACTCTAAACCTTCACCTTGCGCAGAAGTTAAGTCATCGGCTGACTCTGCTGCTTCTTCTATCAAACGGACTACTGACACAAAGCGGCAGTTTCCTAAATCTGCATCAGCCGGTAGTCTTTCTCGAGAAACGAAACCCTCGTCATACTGCGCTGAAATATTTTGTACCGTTTTTTCTTGGCCATCAATTTTTACCCTTAAAGATCCAGGTTTATTTTCACTCGCAATCTCATTACCCAACTGAAGTTTATCTACGTAACTAATAAGGAAGTACGTCGCACCATCATGTTGTCTAGCTTCTAAAACAGGTACCACGATATAAGTAGGGTTAGGTTGCGTAGCCTCTTTCGAAGGTTCTTGACGACCAATACTTATTTCTGAATGATGTACCATACTTCCTTTCAATTCTCTGTGCCAGGTGAAGGATTCGAACCTACGAAGGCGTACGCCAGCAGATTTACAGTCTGCCCCCGTTGGCCACTTGGGTAACCTGGCATGAAGTCGTATTGTATCAAGAAATTATAAATCCTGGTAGGTTTTATTCTGCAAACTTTTCTCAAGCCTCAAAAGATGCTACAGTAAATACATGCAAGCTTTTGTTTCTGTAGCGCCATATCTTTCTAATGTCTTTGTCTTGATAGCCTTTTGCTTTTTTACTTTTTCAGTTATTCTCAAGTATTTCTTCAAGCGAAAGCTCTTTCCAACTCTTACTAAGAAAGCTAGCGGCAAAATAGTTGAACGTATGATTTTATTTAGTTTTATCATTACTATTGTCAGCATCGTTCTAGGTTTTGGCGTAAAAATACTTGAGTCGTACTGGCAAACTGTCGCTGTTTCAGCTCAACCACAAGCTACTCCTAAGTTACTTCCTTTTCATACTGGCTGGATCTTTGTGGGTTACTATGACTTTGCTGATAAATACTACCTGGAATCACAGTACGCAGAGTTAGTGTATCGAAGTGATAAAAGTATAACTTCGCCAGACATTCCAGTGATTGGTGATGTCTGGAAAGTTAAAAAAGATCGCAATATCGTAATCTATAACTACACAACTGAAGGCTTAAAGTATCAATTTACTAATCCAAATGATGAACAATTTCTGGTTGGTGATGCAATCATTTTAGAAGATAAAGACTTAACAGGCATTATTTTACCCAAAGACAGTTTACTAGTGGTACGTGATGTCGGATTCTCTCCTAAACTGTCTTCAAAAAAAACACAGGCTGTTTGGATTAGAATAGCCGAGTGTGAAGCTGAGATTGATGCCTGCAAGCAAGCTGCAGAAACACTGGAAACTACTAATTAGTTTTAATACTTACAGCTAACTTTTAAATTCATTTTCCTCTGAGCCCAGAGCGGGAATCGGACCCGCGACCTCCATCTTACCAAGATGGCGTTCTGCCACTGAACTATCTGGGCGCTCTCACTGAGATATTTTACCCTAGAAATTAAGAAATTTTCGCAGCAGAATTTTGTTGAAATGAAAAGTAAATAAATTGAACATAACCTTACTAAACAGCCGAGCGTGGGAGATACGTATTCCCCGCAAAGGATAAGTGGGCAGGACGTCAGCAAAATCAAGATCTTACTGAACAATCCATGAGCCCGTTTGCGAAGTGTTGAGGAAAACTCTTGTACCTCCCACACTCGACTGTTTTAAAGATCATTTTCTTGTCTTTAGTATACCATCGCTACCCTCACAAAACGATAGCAGTTCTCAATTATTGCTTGGTAAACTCTTGCACCCAGCTGCCGACTTTGCCTGCATACTTCTCAAACTCCATCACGAACTTGATGTGTGCGCGGAAGTAGTTCTCTGGATCACCCGTGGTCATCCAGAAGCCTTTGGTACGCTCAACCAAGACTGGTTGTGACTTGGCAATTTGCGTAATCGCATCGACTGTCCAAAGCTCACTGTCTTTGCCGGTACTTGAAGGATTCAAGAACTCAAAAACAGAAGGCTTGAGCAAGTAGCGACCATAGGAAGCTAAGTTTGATGGCGCGGTTCCTTTGTCTGGTTTCTCGACGATATTATCGAGATTTGTTTCTGAACCAGCCTGGAAGCTGATGATTCCGTATTTATCGACCACATCAGGACTGACTTCTTGTGCCATGATAATGGCTGCTGCTTCTGGGTGTTGTTCGTATAAATCCACCATTGCCTTTGCATCGCCAGGATTCCCGAAAACAATGTCATCACTATACAACACCAAGAACGCCTCTTCTCCCTCGACAAACTTCATGGCAGAAGCAACTGGGGATCCATTACCATATGGCAAACTAGGATCTTGGGTGATTACGACAATTTTAGGGAAATCGAGTACTTGTTGTACGGGTTCGTAACGGTCGGCTTTGCCTTGTGACTCCAACTGCTTTTTTATCCGAATTACACTGTTGTGGAAGTAGTCTTCATAGATCGGTTTACCTTCGGGTGTGGCAACGATGATAATTTCTTCGATACCAGCTTCTGCACACTCTTCGACCACGAGCTGCATAATTGGTTTGTTACCGAGCGGCAACATTGCTTTAGGAACAGTTTTGGTAATAGGAAGATACCGACTGGCAAATCCCGCATCAGTAATGATGGCTTTTTTAACCTTTTTTGGTACTGTGTTTTCCATTGCAAGCTCCATTCTACTTACTACTTTTCCAGGCGTACAGCCTGGGTATACATTGATCGATATTTTTATTATACCCCAAATTTTGGCTGAACCACTATAAAACTGTAAGAATTTCCTTTATTATTAATTTTGGATGCAGTTTTTACGATTATTGCATCTTTACTTCAGTGGTAACGGTACGTCATTATTAAGTAATCTACTGACTCCTGTTTTAAATACTATGCACTTTACTCGCTTCATACATTTTAGTTGTACCTGTCTGGTTTTATTTTTAGTAATGGCCGTCGCACCTCAACAGGTTTCTGCTGCAGTGCCCGCTTTCCCAGGTGCAGAAGGCTTTGGTGCTGGAGCAACCGGTGGCCGCGGTGGGACTGTCTACTATGTTACTAACTTAAATACCTCAGGTTCTGGTTCTTTTACCGAATGTGTCAAACAATCCAATACAACCTGTATCTTTAAAGTTGGTGGTGCAATTAACTATGGTACCGAAGAAGTCATTATTTCTGGCTCTAATCTAACGATTGCAGGCCAAACAGCTCCTGGCGGAATTACTATCCGCGGCGCGCTGACTGATGACAGCGGCTCAGCATTAGTTAATCTACAGGGTAGTAACATCATTATCCGTCACATTGCAATTCGCGGCGGTGGTGATCCACTCCGCTTGGTGGGAGCAAAAAACATAATGCTCGATCATATCTCGCTTTCCTGGGCAACTGATGAAAACTTTGGCGGAACCCAGGCATCGGACAATGTAAGCATGCAGTGGTCATTAATTGGTGAAGGTATTATTGGTCATAGTAAAGCAATTATTATGACGACCGGTGCTAATCGCTTTTCGTTTCATCACAATTTATTCGCCCACAATGAAGAGCGACACCCTCGTCTCCAAACTGGCCAGGTTGAGTTCATCAACAATATCATCTTTAATCATAAAGCAGGTTCAACTATTGAAGTTCGTTCCGGACATGACTTTGTACCAATTCAACTCAACTACATTGGCAATTTAATGATTCTTGGTCCACAACTTTCCCCTGGTGACACCTGGTATAACAAAAACTTAAGTATTAAAAGTGGTGTTTCAGTCTACGTTGAAGACAATAACCATGGCTATGCCGGCACCCCAACTTCTACCAAGAATAGTTTTTCAATGTCCTACCCCATCTCTGTTGAGCCAGCAAGTGCGATTCGCGATAAAATTCTGCAAAGAGCGGGTGCATTTCACTTCTCTCGAGATCCAGTCGATACTCGGATCGTTGACGAAACAAATAAGGGCATTAAAAACCCGAACTATGCAACTTCATATCCACAGATCAGCGAGGTTCGTTGGCCAAACTACACCCTCCAACAAAGTTCCGCTTCAGATAGCGACAATGATGGTATTCCTGATTCTTGGGAATCAAGTCATGGTTTGAACCCCAACAATGCGGCAGACGGGGCACAGATTACTGGAAGTGGCTATAGCAACCTTGAACTTTACCTTAATGAGTTAGCACAAGGTGAGAACGTGCCGGTTCCTACACCAGTGGCTACTCCTCCTATAGTTGAACCTACTCCTGAGCCAACTCCAGAAATCCCTGATCCAACACCTGAACCCACACCAGAACCGCCACCTACTCCGGTAGCTTGTCCACTCGATGCCGATCTTTCAAATGATGATCGAGTAGACATCGACGACTATAGTTTATTGGTACGTGACTTCTTTAAAGAAGGTGAAGACTTGCCAGCTGACATCAACTGTGATGGATTAGTAGACATTGAAGATTATGGATTATTAATAGGAAAATTCACTACCTTATAAGGCGAGTGAATTTTGATTATAGATAGTGAGTCTGTTGAAGTATCGAATAAAACTCTGTAGTATGAAGATACAAAGAAATTAAAAAATCTGTGCAATACTTGAGAAAGAAAAAATTTATTAAAAGAATGTACCTCGGCTCAATGATGCTGAGTATATTTTTCATCCTTCTCGGACTAGTACTTTTTGTAGCTGGCCCACTCCAAAAACAACAAGAACTTCGCAAAAGTGCAATGGTGGCCGATGGCTTTGCACAACTCGACTTCTCACCTGCTGCCAATGCCACATTCACTACTGGGACTCCATCAAGCATCGATATTAGACTCAATACCAACAATCAACCCACCCTAGGTGTACAACTTATTTTCGACGTAATCACCAATGAAACTATCGATGATATTGCGGTTATCTTCAATGAAGACTCTGGGCTTACCAAGGGCGCACTAGAAACTAAAAAAGTAGATCATGGCTATACCATTCGCTTCATTGGTTTGCCAAAGGA
>CAYUES010000024.1:3149-9293 GCA_964443885.1 uncultured Pseudomonadales bacterium | reverse complement strand
ATACACGACAAATACACCTACGCCAATTTTAAAGCTCCAATTTACTCCTAAAAAAACTGGTTCACTTGGTATTAACTTTAATAAAGAACTTTCGAAAGCCAATGAAGCTGGAGTTGAACAACTTACTGATGAACTAAACCTTGTCGAAAACTTTGCGTATACAGTTGCTGCTCCTGAGGTCGAACCACCTCCTACTCCGCCAGTTACCGAGGAACCACCTCCTACGCCGCCAGTTACCGAGGAACCACCTCCTACGCCACCAGTTACCGAGGAACCACCTCCTACGCCGCCAGTTACTGAAGAACCACCTCCTACGCCGCCGGTTACCGAGCCTACTCCTACCCCACCGGTTACACAACCTACGCTCGATGACCTTTTCTTTGCTTCACTCGCAAGTGAAAATACTCAGCTGCGGTTCTACACCAACGACAACAATAATACCGAAGTTGCAGCTACTCGGCTTGAGCCAGGTGTTCAGTACAAGGTTGTTCATACTGCCAAAATACAGAATATCAAAAAGTCTACAACCGCAACTGATCGACAAATCGCAGTTCAACTTCGAATAAATGATGCTGTTTCTACTCGTAATTCGTTCAGTTACAAAAATTTAGCTGCTAAAGCTGGTGAAGAAAGTGTCCGAATTGAAGGAACATTTACAGCTCAAAATAAGAATAAATTTGTAGTATCAATTGATGCAGATTCTGCTTTGACCGAACTTCTTGAAGATAACAACTCCTGGCAGACTGAGATTGAGTATCAGGCTTCTAGTGGTACAGGTGGCACTAGTGTTAAGCAATGTAATGAAGTTTGTACCAGCAATAGTCAGTGTGGGGTTAATCAACGCTGCTTTAATACTGGTTCAGAACGTCGCTGTCGTTTAGCTACCAATGTTACAAATACCTCTTGTGTGGGGGCACCTGATCAAGGTTTAAGTCGTTCTTGCAATGAATACTGTGCAGATACCCGTGAGTGTGCTGCTGGCTTTAGCTGCTGGTATAACAAGTGTCGCTTGCCAAGTAACATATCGAGTACCAGTTGTAGCGCCCCTGCCGCAACTTCAAATACTCAATCAAGTACCACGAAAGGTGGAACCAGTAACTCAACTACCACGATTATCTTCCAAGGCTGTAATGAAAAATGTACGTCCAACAAGAACTGTACAGCAGGTTTACGCTGCTACCAAGGCAGTTGCCGACATCCATTAAATCCAAGTAACGTCAGTTGTAGCAGCTCAGGTGCTGGTACAACCACTAGTACAACTGGATCGTTGCCCACCCCAGCAGCCACACCTCGTCCATCTGGCAGTGCGACTGCCCGCCCTACAACCGCCCCAAGCCCTACACCTGCACAATTGATGACGTCACCCGCTCCAGCAGCTACAACGACTCCAACTACTGCACCAACCATACTCGAACAACTACCAGCCCCAACTGAAAATGAGTCGGCACTAGACGTTGTTTTCTTATCTATTACTAACTACTTTGCCAATTTAAGTAACTCACCAAGTCTTTTTGGCATTACACTTCCTTACCTAGTTATTGGCCTTGGTCTGCTGTTTCTACTAATTGGTATCGTATCGATACTGTTTTTAAGTAAAAGAAAAGATTCACACTTGGATGCAAACCTACCTAAAGATCATGGTTCAACTGTTGGTATTGGTGGTACTGGTAAGCCGTTAAATCAAGTGCCACCTAAAGTTGATTTCCAACACCCACAACATAACCCTGCACCACCAAAAGAAGTGCTAGCTCGACGCACTTCACCTGATATGGGATTCATCCGTTCCGGACAAGCAGCAGCCATTCCTAACTCCGCTGAAATTACTAAACCATCAGTACCTGCCCAAGCCTCTAACCCAATTGCACCGACACCAGCCGCACCGGCCACTCCAGCTATTCAAAAACCACCAACTGCTTCTGCTGCTACGAACACTCCATCACCTGTAGTTGCCGCAGCTCAACCTGTTGCCCAGCCTCCTGTAGTAATTGAAAATGCCCCTGCACCAGTAAAGATTGAGCCTTCTCCAGTTCCCGCACAAATCTCGATGGCTGAACGCCTCAAGCAAAAAGGAATTGCCTTTGGCTCAACAGATGAAAAGCCTAAATCATAAGCAAGCTTCGTTTACTCTTCCCAAGTAGCCACTGATCTGATAAAATATCCCTCTATGTTCTCTCTCACTCAGTATGTTCGTGAAACAATTCAAGAAGTTACAAAGGTATCTTGGCCTTCACAACAGCAGACTATAGAGATGACGATCCTTGTTCTCGCAGTTAGCTTGATCGTAGGAATATATATTGGAGTAGCAGACTATATTTTCCAATGGCTGCTCTCGTTTATTTTATAAAAAGTAACAGCAGTTGCTGCAGTATACAAAGCACATATGGCACAAACAGACGAAACACAACAACTAACACCTCCTGAAGTTCAGGAAGTTAAAGTTTCTACCCCCAACCTGGTGATCGTTTCTGACGTCGAAAACAAAAAAGCTCGCTGGTACGTCGTTCACACCTATTCTGGCCATGAAAACAAGGTCGCTGAAACGCTCAAGCAACGTGCAGAAACCCTCAACTTAACCGACAAAATTCTCTCAGTTTTGATTCCAACTCAAGAAAAAATTCAAATCAAACGCGGTCAACGCAAAACCGTCAACGAAAAAATCTTCCCTGGCTACATGTTGGTTCAGATGGAGTTAGTTGATGACTCTTGGTTGGCTGTCCGCACCACTCAAGGTGTGACTGGCTTCGTGGGCGTTGGCAACAAACCTACCCCATTACCTAAACACGAAGTCGAAGCGATCAAAAAATACATGACTCAAGCGACGCCACAGTACAAAGCTGACTTCGTTGAAGGTGAAGCTGTCAAGATCGTTGACGGTCCATTCAATGACTTCTTGGGTACTGTTAACGGTATCGATGAAGAAAAAGGTAAAGCAAGTATCTTGGTCAATATCTTCGGTCGTGAAACACCAATCGAGATTGATCTCCTCCAGATTAAGAAGATCTAGTTTTTCTCTCACAGTGTTGGGCTTTTCAGTTACTGAGAAGTAGTAGTTTTGCTGTGTTTTTCAGCATAACTGAGGAGCAACTTCCTCATCATTGTTTGGTACGATGAGCCAAACTCTTGAGCTTTATCCTTAAAAAAGTTAATCGTAAAGTTATCTAAGACTATTGTCACTTTTTTTGCTGTCGGCTCTTTTAAGACAAGGTCTTCAGGACGAGGTAAAAAATCCTCAATCAGCCTCATTTTTCCATGAGTTCCATTAAAAATTGTACCTATTGGAATTGATTTTTTCATAAAATTTTTGTTCCTTTCTCCAGAAGCCTGCTCCTATAATCCTCAACTTATTATTACGATTTAAAAATCTAACCGTACAGATTCGCTCTTGTACTTTACCTATACAGTAAAATCTTTCCTCACTAGTATTGCTGTGCTTTACATCTTCAATAATCAAGCGATCTATATCTTGAAAAGCTTGTTGCGCCTCTTCAAAACTAATCCCATGTTTTGCCTGATTTTTCTTATTCTTTTCTTCATCCCATTCAAAAGATGAATCTAGAGTTGAGGTATTTATACCAAACATACTAACTTTTTGCAATATAAAACATACATACTATTGATATGTATCAATCATTACTAAAGAAAGTATATCTATAAGACCTTACAAGAACTGTAGGATTTAAAATTGCGCTAAAATTCCATGTATATTGTGAAAATAAATTAAGAAAATCTAGTTTTTCTTCTCTATTTTCCCAGCAATAACTTCAGCTAGTATTAATGCACCTGTCAAAACTGCAACTGGGCTGGCTATAAGGGCTATCATTCCACTTATTATTCCAAATAGAGCACCTAACTCAGGTAGACTTTGAGTATAAAGGAATACTGCACCTTCAACCAATACAATGGTAAATGAATAGGCAAACCACTTATATTTTCCGCGTGCGGTAGGAAATTTATACTTCAAAAGTAGTTTTGTTAAGACAATACTTACGATTAAACCCAGAACTCCACTGACGGCTAAAAGAGAAAACAAACCTAAATATTCACTGAGCATTTTAGTACTTTCTGATTTATCAAGTTATTTCTTCAAAGGCAGTCGATTTATCGGCACAATCATAGGCCTTTTCTGTCAGGTAGCATTGTCATAATTTAATTCTTTTAAACTAACCATTAGCTATTTAACTAATCATACTACGATTATAAACTTTTGTTTTGTTTAGAGATATAAGGGACTACTCCACTCGACTCTAGAAATACTCAAAACTTGTGGTAAAATTCTATATCTGTTGCAAAAACAAATAACTTGCTTCAACGACAATTAGATATATAGATATAAAAGCGCATATGGCAAAACAAATTAAATCAGTTCTTAAATTAAACTTACCAGCAGGAACTGCTACCCCAGCTCCTCCAGTCGGTCCTATCCTTGGACAAGCTGGTATCAACATGATGGCTTTCTTGAAGGAATATAACGACAAGACTAAAGATCAAAAAGGTCAAGTTATCCCGGCTGAAATCACTGTCTTCCAAGACGGTTCTTTCAAGTTCGTTTTAAAACTTCCTCCAGTCAGTGACTTAATCAAGCAAGCAGTCAAAATCAAGATGGGTGCTAAGTTACCAGGTACAGAAGTCGTTGGAACAATGACGATGGACCAAGCTCGCGCAATTGCAGAACAAAAATTACCAGATCTCAACACCGACTCCGTTGAGAGTGCCTTAAACACAGTAGTTGGCACTGCCCGGAGTATGGGAGTTACCGTACAGTAACGTTACGAGAAGGAACAAAATGTCAAAAAGACAAGACGTGGACATGTCCGCGAATAATGATGTAGTAAAAATCGTTGAAAACACCGACGCTGATCAAACAGTTGAAGCTGGTGAAAATCAACCAGAGCAAAAAGCTCCTAAAAAAGTTTCCCAACCTCGCAGTAAAAAATACACTGCCGTTCGTTCTCAAGTTGATAAGACTAAACTTTACGACGCCTTTGCAGCTGTTGAGCTCGTAAAACGCCTTTCTTACTCCAAGTTTGAAGGAACAATCACTGCTGATTTAGTTGTCAAAGAAGGTACAACACAAATTGACCTCACTCTTCCACACTCAACCGGCAAGAAAATCCGTGTCGCAATTGCTTCTGATGAAGTTATTAAAGAAATCGAAGCTGGCAACATCAACTTTGATGTCTTGGTTGCTTCACGACAGTTCGTTCCTAAACTGGCTAAGTTAGCTCGTGTGCTTGGTCCAAAAGGCTTAATGCCAAACCCAAAGACTGGTACCATCACTGACAATCCAGAAGCTAAAAAGGCTGAACTCGAAGGTGGCAAGATGACGTACAAAGCTGAAAAGAAACAGCCTGTCATGCACATCACGATCGGTAAATCAAAGATGGATACACAAGCATTAGTTGAAAACATCAATGAAATTGCTAAAGTACTCGATACCAAACTGATTCGAATGGCTATTTCAGCGACAATGAGTCCTGGTGTTAAAGTGAAGTTTAACTAACCACCCAACGCTTTCAATATATACGAACGTTCATCAGCTTCTGTGTACTCAGGTTTCTGTTGCTGTAATTGAAGTGCATGGCCTCTGGAGTGATCGTTGCTTTCTTGCAGTTTCCAACCAGGCAACTGACCAAGACGCATTCGCTGTTGCAAGAATCTTTTACACTGCATAACAAGTTTCTCTGATAATCCTAGAAAGTCTATCATTTCGGGTACAGTCAGTGGTTTAGTACCGCTGTACTTGACTAAAAGAGCCACAAATCTTCTTCTGTTCAAACTAAGTTTTTCTATCAAGACATCACCTTCATACACTCCCTCAGGACCAAGATGATACTCCCCGAGTTCACCCATGTAACCAATCTCAGTATAAAATTCTTGGAGTGCGACTTCTTCATATCCCAACTCTAGTTTATAGGTAGTTGCATCTACAGCTCTGATGCAGACCGCTACACCACTAGTGAAGAACAGCGTATGCAGTTGATCAATACGCTCCAGTACATATCGCTCTCCCTTTACATTGAGCTTTTTTTCTAGAGTGCTTAGTGATATGCGCTGTTCGGGTGACGCTAAAAAGATACTAAAAAGTGTAAAGAGCGCTTCTCTGGGCTTTTGGCCTGGAACTTCATCTAGTATTTGAAAGGCAGC
>CAYUES010000024.1:0-3139 GCA_964443885.1 uncultured Pseudomonadales bacterium | reverse complement strand
AACTCTGGTGAAGTTGGATCAAGACTATTTAGAACGTCTTGTGAGTGGGTGTCTTCAGTTTGTCGACTAGCGTCAACACTTTCAGCGCCTACAGTGTTCACACCGTCTTCAAAAACGGTCCAATTATGTAGTATTCTTTCACTTCTGCCAATCATATAACGTCATTATAACATGACTATTATGTTGAATTTGTATGGCAGAAAGGTGAGTACTCTTAATTACGCCGTTCGAGTCTTGATCTCTTGCTCAATCGCACTGACAAACTCTGCCAATGGTTGCACTTCTTGTGCGCCACCAGCGCGTTTGCGCACAGCCACAGTTGCTTCCTGAGCTTCAGTATCACCAACTACCAACATGTACGGAATCTTCTGCATCTGCGCATCGCGGATCTTGGCTTGCAAACGCTCACTGCGATCATCAATGTCAACGCGAACTCCCTTTTCTTTCAATGCATTTTGCACTTTTTGCGCATATTCGTGATGACGATCGGCGATGGGTAAAACCATCACTTGCACTGGTGCCAACCAAGTTGGGAAGGCTCCTGCATAGTGTTCGATTAAGAACGCCATGAAGCGCTCGTGCGTGGACAATGGAGCCCGGTGGATCACAAAAACATCTGGGTTTTCAGCTCCTGTTTCGTCGATGTACTTCAGGTTAAAACGCTCTCGAGCCATGAAGTCCAGCTGGATCGTCGACATCGTCTCTTCGCGTCCAATTACAGACGTAAACTGCACGTCCACTTTCGGGCCATAAAAGGCAGCTTCATCAACTGCTTCCACAAATGGTACGTTTAATTCTTGCAGTACTTCGCGCAAAACACCTTCGGCATACTCCCAGTTTTCTGGCTGATTAATATATTTTTCTGTGTGATTTGGATCCCACTTTGAAAGGCGGAACCAGTAGTCTTTGAGGCCAAACGTCTCGAAGTAACTTTGGGTGAGTTTAATCACACCAGCGAACTCTTCTTTGATCTGATCTTTGCGACAGTACATGTGGGCATCGTTCATCGCCAAAGCGCGGACACGCAGTAATCCTGCCAACGTACCCGAAAGTTCATTGCGATAACACATCCCGTACTCGGCTAAACGCAGCGGCAACTCTTTGTAACTGCGTGGTTTGTGAACGTAGATACGGTGATGGTGCGGACAGTTCATCGCTTTCATGTAGTATGTTGAGTCGTCCATTTCCATTGGTGGATACATACTTTCCTTGTAGTATGGCAAGTGACCAGATGTCAGATAGAGTTCTTCGCGAGCAATGTGCGGTGTCGAAACGCGCTGATAGCCAGCCGCTTCTTCTTTTTCTTTGGCAAAGTTTTCAATTTGTTCTTTGACGATCGCACCTTTTGGCAACCACATCACCAGGCCTTTTCCCACCATATCGTCGATAAAGAACAACTCTAACTCACGGCCGAGCTTGCGATGATCACGACGCTTGGCTTCTTCTTTGAGCTCTACATATTTATCCAGCTCGTCTTGAGAAAAAAATGCCGTTCCATAAATACGAGTCAGCATTTTATTTTTCTCGTCACCATGCCAATATGCACCTGCCACTGAAAGCAGCTTAAAGGCTTTTACAGCGCCTGTTTTGTCGGCGTGAGGTCCAGCACATAAATCAACCATTGAGCCTTTTTCACCCGGTTTGCCCGTCCAGTAGATAGAGATTTTCTCGCCCCTGCTTGCTGCAGCTTCAATCCATTCTTGCTTGTATGGATTGTCAGCAAAAAGCACCCGTGCTTCTTCTGGCGTAATCTCTGAGCGAATCATTTCTAAGTTGCGCTGAATGATTGCTTTCATGCGTTTTTCGATTTTGGGGAAGTCTTCTTCAGAAATCTTGACTGGTTCGGCGACGCCGGCTGCTCCCTCTGGTGAGTGATCAAAGTCAAAGTAAAAACCTTCTTCTGTGGCAGGTCCCATCGCCAGCTGGATTTGTGGATAGAGTTCTTTGACTGCCTGGTGCAAAACGTGCTCGGCAGTGTGGCGCATCTTCCACAGTTCCAGTGCTTCTGGTGATAGTTGTGCTAATTTTTCGTCGAGTTGTTGAGACATAGAGCCTTTCGTGGTGGTGTTCATTATAAATCAAAATTTCATCCCAAAGACACAGCGGCTCGAATCCCGCTTCGTGAACTCACTATCCATAGTTCTTTCTAACTCAATAGAAACAGCGACGTTCGTTCAACGGTCTTTGATCCAAAATTTTGATTTACTTTTTTCACCCTTCATTTTTATTACTAATTGATACAAAAAAACCCCGATTTGCGGGGTGTTGTATGTAACCATCACAACTAACCCCTATGCGGAGGTGGTAGTAGTGGTTGTGGTTACTAAAATGTTTTTCACAATATAGTTATTATACACTCGTCAGAGAGTAAGTAAACTACGCCACGTCAGTAGCTGATAGTTTTCTCATCTTATCTAACTTTGCTACATTACTCTCGGCCCAGTCAGTTATTTCAGTCATTTCTGGATGTTTAGGAAACCTCCCAACATAATAGGTAAATCGCATGCGAGCTGCCCGTTCTGCTAGCTGAGTTCGATTTTCGTCTGTAATTTCAATGCCAAAAATGGCGCGATATCTTCCCACTATTACATCAAAATAAGCTCTAGCAGCAAGTTTTTGACCCATACCAATATCTTCTTCTTTTGCAAGCTCAACAGCATCTTGGTCTCCCAATACGGCACTATAGTACAAAATAGCTAGTTGTCTTTGTTCATCAGTCAAAATTTCCTCATTGCCTCTAAAGCTTTCTACAACTTGTTGCCAACGAAGTAATTGATACCTTTCAGCCACACCAAAAGTTGTGTGTGAACTACCTTCTTTAAGTACTGACATACAAACTACTCTTTCATCTAGTATTCTACAAAAAAATTACCAGTCGCTGAGATTTCACACTATACAGACAAAAAGTGGCGGGAGTGCATCATCATCGGCTGACAAATCTGAGCTGCTTCTGCAGTGACTTATCATCATGACGACTGTACTCCCGTTAATGCTTTTTTCTGTCAAGTTTCTAGGATGGCTCCTGCTATTCCTCTTTCAAAGGTTGAGTAATCTGCTAGACAGCTAAATTGTTGGTGGTGGGATCAACCCACAGCAGGCCACGATGGCTTTGAAGCAACTCTTGGAGAGCTAGCAAAGA
>CAYUES010000023.1:16584-17167 GCA_964443885.1 uncultured Pseudomonadales bacterium | reverse complement strand
TCAGTTCTTTTCAAGAACTAATCGAGTACTTTCAGCCATTGAATTTAATTGATGTTACGGATTTGTACTGGGGAGAATTATCACAATTTAGAAGAGATATATTAAATTTTATAGCGTTTCTAGGTGTAAAGGATCATGCTCAGATTTTTGATATTATTAATGACTCAATGAATGCTTGTATTAATAAATTAGGTGAAAGAACACTTACCGATTCAGCAGTTGAAATAAATAAGTCTTTTATCTGGACAGTTCTCTATCGAAAAACTATGGATTATTTTAGAGAAAATCCTGCGGAGGTAGTTGAGCTCAAGCCTGATGATATTGTTGATGCTGAGAGTTCTGAAAATTTAGCTGACAACATCATCTTTTGGGATGCAATGAATGCTTTAGAAAGTTCAGATCGAGGAATACTGATTCTATTTTATGTATATGAATTAAGTATTATAGAAATTACTGAAGAGCTAAATCGCGTAACTTCAACAATGATTAATACGGCTTTACTGGGAGATTTTGAAAAATGTCTATATGTTGTATATGAGAATTTTAAAGTTATAAATTCAGATTCAGTTGAGTCAAAGCAGCT
>CAYUES010000023.1:0-16574 GCA_964443885.1 uncultured Pseudomonadales bacterium | reverse complement strand
AGCTTAGAGCTAGAGATAATTTATATTTAGAATTAAAGGAGTTAGGCTATGACTTCGCTGGATTAAGAGTCGATAAATTAGACAATAGGCTAGGAAAACAACAGTTAGAAAAAGATCAAAAACGAGCTATAAAGCAGCACAAAAGAGAAACAGCACTAGAACGAAGAAGAGAAAAAAGAAGAAAGGCTAGAACTGCGGATCAGTATGATTTACAAGAAGGTCAAGAATCTCCGCAATATATATTGGCCTAATCTTCTCCTCTCCCGCTAAGTCTGCGATCGTTTGCGCTACCTTTATAACCCTAAAGTACTGTCGTGCAGACAAATGCAGCTTTTCTGCACTGCGCAGTAATACATGCTTGGCAGCTGGTTCAAGTTTGCAAAAATACTTAATATCTTGAGGATTCATATCAGAATTTGTATGCAAATGTGGATGGTCTTTGAAGCGCTCTTTTTGCCGTAGTCTGGCCGCTAGAATTCTTTTTCTAATAGTATCTGTAGATTCGATTGGTTGCCCAAGATTTTGGTCGTCATGTTTCATCAAAGAATGGCCAATTTGTCTGATGCTCACCTCCCCTACCCAAGCTTTCATGTCCATGCGATCCAAAAGCGGTCCAGAGACTTTATTTGCGTATTGTTGCTGATGGTACTCACTACAGACACAAGCCTTCTTTTGGCTACCTTTATAGCCGCAGGGACAAGGATTTGCCGCCGCTATGAGCATGAAGTTTGCTGGATAGGCAACTGATCCACTTAAACGGCTAACGGTAATCGTTTTGGACTCAAGAGGCTGTCGGAGTGACTCTAAAATTGACCTTGGGAATTCAGGAAGTTCATCCATGAATAAAACTCCTCGATGAGCTAAGGAAATTTCACCTGGTTGTAACTTGGTTCCCCCTCCTACCAACCCGATTTGTGAAATAGTGTGGTGGATTTTGCGAAATGGTCGAGAGTTTGAAAGTTCTTGCCCCGTGATTTTCCCTGCAATTGAATGGAGAGAAAACACCTCTACGGCTTCCTCTTCGGTTAATGGTGGCAACAGTGAAGCGAGACTTTCAGCCAGCATACTTTTCCCTGTGCCTGGTGGTCCAAGTAGATAGAGGTTGTGACCACCTGCTGCAGCAATTTCTACGGCTTTTTTGGCTGATTCCTGTCCCACAATTTCTTCAAAAAGAACGGTTTGATCAGATTTGTGCAGATGATTGGAAAATTTTGCAAAAGTAACAGCTTGGAGCGATGGAATAACTTCTTTACCCTGTTGATGCAAAATAAATTGAGTCAAGTCCGCGATAGGAATACATTGAATACCAGAAATAATAGAAACTTCAGCCGCATTACCTTGCGGAATTAAAACAGTGGTAAAACCCATTCTTTTTGCACCGAGTACCAACGGCAATGCTCCGGTAATTGGTTTCAACTCACCGGTGAGCGAAAGTTCACCTAGCAATAACGTATCTGTAGGAAGAGGTGGAATAACTCCATATAACTGCAGTAATCCAGCAGCAATCGGCAGTTCAAAAGCACTACTAGTTTTACGAATATCTGCAGGAGCTAGATTCACAATTGTTCGCTGAGCTTTAGGCTTAATATTACAGTTGGCGAGTGCCGCAGTAATTCGCTCCTTTGATTCAGCGACTGTTTGGGATGGCAGTCCCACAATCTGCAACGACGGCATTCCAGGAGTTAATGCTATTTCTATAGTAATTTTGAGAGCCTCAAGGCCATGTAAAAGTGCAGAAAAAGTTGTTGCAAGCATGTACGCAAGTGTACCGCGCCATTCTTACACAAACCGTAGCGTCAGCTTAGTCTGCCCACTTCACTTGCTCAACCAGGCGGTTGCAGTAGCCAAATTCATTGTCGTACCAGCTAATTACTTTGACCATATTGCCACCAATCACATTGGTGAGCGCCAGGTCAACGATTGAAGATTCACGACGACCCTTGATGTCACTTGAGACGATTGGATCATTGGTGACAGCTAGTAAACCCTGCCAACGTTGATCTTGGGCGGCTTTGGTGAAGACATCATTTACTTCTTCAATCGAAGTCGGCCGTTTGGTAATAAAGACCATATCAGAGAGCGAACCAGTCGCGGTTGGAACCCGAATTGCCAAACCATCAAAGATCCGTTTGAGTTCTGGAATTACTAGACCAACTGCTTTAGCTGCGCCAGTACTAGTCGGCACGATGTTTTGAGCAGCGGCACGAGCACGGCGCATATCTTTGTGTGAATTATCATGCAAATTTTGATCATCAGTATACGAATGAATCGTCGTCATCATTGCTTTTTCGATTCCAAAATTTTGGAACATTACTTGGGCGACGGGAGCGACACAGTTGGTCGTACAAGATGCATTTGAAACGACTTGCATCGCGTGATTTTGATCTTTGACGCCAATCACTGAAGTGTCCATGTCACCAGTACCTGGCGCAGAAATAATTACAGTTTGGGCGCCACCTTGCAGGTGTGCTTTGGCTTTTTCAGCATCGGTAAATGCGCCCGTAGACTCAAGTACCGTGTGCACACCATTTTGCCCCCAGGGGATCTTGGCGGGATCACGTTGGGCAGTCACGACAACTGTTCGGCCACCAATTGTGATCGTTCCCAACACTGAGTTTTCATCACTGACTTCTTTGCGGGAACGTTGGCGCTCGACGGTAATTGGCTCGGCAAATGGGCCATAGTTAGAGTCGTAGCGTAGTAAGTGCACCCAGTCTTCGATTTCCATTGAACCAGAAGTATTGATAACTTTGAGCTCCATTTCATCGCGGTGGTACAGCCACCAAACTCGAAACGCGGTGCGGCCAATCCGGCCAAATCCATTAATACCGAAAGTTTTGTTTGAGTTTTCCATACTACATCCTAACTACTTGTACATTTTAAAAGCACCTTCAAGATAGCACGAATTATCATTCGGTTCTAGTCTAGTGTTGTCCATATTACTATGGGCTGCTAAAATGCAGCAATGCAGAGTACAGAAGTTCCACTATCAGTAAACTCCACAAAAGTAATCTTAATTAATAGTTTAGAAATCTTGCGAAACATCCTGTTTGTAGAACATGCTAGAAAAGCAGTGCAAATAAAAAATGCCTCTGTGGAAGAAACTGAACGAAGTAATTATTTTATTGAATTAGATGATTTCTTACTTAATTTAGAGACAATATATCTTATGGCGTGTGTAAGTGGCTACTTCGAGTTAGCAACCTCTTACAGTAAATCCGCCACATACTTACCCCCATATCAGCAGCATCAATCGAAGTGGCATGAGTTACAAATCGATCTGCAACATTTGGAGGCCAAGTATCCAAGGTATATACGTCAGATACGTGGTGAAAGATTTCTGCCGGCTGGTATGTTGTTATCAAATTGCCTCACGCTGCTCAATATACTTATTGAGAAAAGGATTGCCCAACTCGAAATGGACATGGTAAATGAGTGTCTAAATGACGAAGCAATTGAAGATATTTTAGATAGACGCATCAATAAAACCACACTGGGTAAATCTATTAACTACAAGCAGTTTAGAATTATAGCCACCACGCCGATACAGCATAAAAACGTACACTTTATGTATTCACAAGCTAGTTATGCATGGTTCCGTGCTTTAACAAATACGTTAGTGCATTACTTCTTTAACAGAATTACTGAGGTTCATGCCAGAATAAAATCTGGTAGAACTTCTCACTCAGTCATTGATGATTTTCTTGCTGATATAACTGATGATGAACTATACTCGGGTAAAGAACACCGTTTAACGATCATTGAATTACTTTCTAAGCAAATCATTAGACAATTTATAGCGATTAACTTTAACAGGCTCACCAATACTTCAACACGCAATCAGCAAGATGGCTCTCTCTCGGAAGCTGTCCTTTTAGAAATAGAAGCATTAGTTAATAAACAGTCAGATGTTTAAGCAAACTCAGTCTTCACTTCGTTGCTGACAAACGTACCGATATCTTCACCTTTGACGGCTTTGACTAAGTTATCGCCATTGAAAAGCTCGAAGACCATGATCGGCATGTCATTTTCTTTACTCATTGCTAAAGCAGCTGTATCCATTACTTCAACGTCTTCCATCGTGATTGCATCTTGGAATGTCAATGTTTTAAAGCGCTTTGCATCGGTGTGTTTTACGGGGTCTTTATCATAAATGCCATCGACTTTAGTAGCTTTCATCAAAACATCACAGTGTAACTCGAGTGCATGCAGTGAAGCACCAGTGTCAGTGGTAACGTACGGTACCCCAGTTCCCGCGGCGAGCAAGACCACTCTGCCCTTTTGCATGTGGCGAATTGCTTTGCGGCGGACAAAACTTTCAGCAACTGCTGGCATCTGTAAAGCTGACTGAACACGGGTTGGGACGCCGATTTTTTCTAATGCATCTTGGAGCGCGAGCGCATTCATCACAGTGGCAAGCATGCCCATGTAGTCGGCAGTGGCTCGGTCGATACCATTTTTTGAGCCAGCAATGCCGCGGAAGATATTACCGCCACCCATCACAATTGCAATCTCGACATTTTCGACGTAGACACTCTTGATGTGTTCAGCCACGCGCAGGGCAGCTTTTGGATCGATGCCGTACGAACGTTCTCCCAGTAAAGACTCTCCGCCTACCTTGAGCATGATTCTTTTAAAACGTGTCGCCATATCTGCCTTTCTAGTAATTATTAAAACCGCAGCTTTGCCCGCAAGCGCAGCCACACCCATCGTAGTTCTTCAACAATTCTGAAAATTTTGTACATCAATGGATCGAGCACCAAATCATAGGTGCCCAAAAATTCTGTCAAAACAGAGCCATAGCCTTTTTTAAATCTATGAAAGCCAAAGAAGGGATCTTTTTCACTGGCATCTGGGCCAAGGGCGCCCCACATGTCCATGGTATGACAGTTTATTTTTTTGCCAAATAAAATCATCTCCCACATCAGTAAGTTACTGGCCATTACATCACGATATTGAGAGCTCGAAGCACCGTATGGATAGTACAGAACGCCATTGAAAACAAACATCACCCAAGCAGCCACCACAGTGTTTTCGTACACGGCTGTAAAGATTCTGATGATGCCAGAATCACCCAGAGTTTGCCAAAGTGTCCTGAAGTACGCTGGACTATGAGCATAAAATCCCTGGCGTTTGGTAGTCTCTTCTAAGATAGTAATGTACTGTTCCATGCCTTCTAAAGTCGTGTTTTCAAAAATCTGGACGCCTTTTTTTTGAGCTAACCGGACGTTGTAGCGAGTTTTACTCGAAAGCTGTTCCATCAGCTGTTCTTCAGTTTTAGTTAAATCGAGGGTGAATGTATAGCGAGTAAAGAGCGGCCGACCAGGAGTAGCACCGTGATCAATTAGGAATTTTGCAATTTTAGTATGAGCACTTGGGGTACCAACGGGTTGGGCAATATTTGGTTCCATCTTTATGAATACTGCGTTATGTTTGTGGCCAAGTTGTTGGAGGATGGCAATCTGTTCTTCATCGGGCATCGGGCCTTTGGGAAAGTAGCCCAACTGACGGCCAAATATAGGAATTGCATGAAACGTAACTTGCATAGCGCGAACGAGTTTGCCGTTGTCAAAAAAACCAACGCGCTCGACTCTGACGCCGGTTTTTTTGCGAAACTCACCCCACTCCCATGATTGTAAAGGATGGTCAACCGCAGCGTTAAATAATGGACGTTCTTCTTCTCTGAGTTCGCGAATAAGCATATGCTAAGTGACTATTATACGGAAAATTACGCTAAACCCAAGAGGAGTTAATTAGTATCGCAAAGTTATGTAGTAGCAGGTGGCTGATCGGCCTTCTTCATTTGGAAAAATCGTTCGTATAGATTCATATTTCTAGTATAAAGAATTAACTTTTTGTTTGGTCCAGTAAAATACTAGCTTTCCAAAAATACCTCTAAGTCTAGATCACCGCGTAAGACCGCTTCGGCCATGTCTTCATCAATGACGAGTCGGCGGCCAGTCTGGGCTTGTTTTCTCTCGAGGCTGCTCTCCCCCATGTCGGTCTCGATATGGAGTAATTCTGGTGGAATATCGCTTAAAAATCGACTTGGAATTGAACTTTTGCGAATCCCATATTGAAAACGAGACCGTGAAAAACTTAAGTACAAATTTTGCTTTGCCCGCGTAATGCCGACATAACAAAGCCGACGCTCTTCTTCAATACTGGCGTGGTCAAACAGTGAGTTGCTGTGTGGCAACAAGCCGTCTTCCATCCCCACCAAGAAGACCACTTCAAACTCCAGGCCTTTGGCCGAGTGCAAACTCATCAGGTTCACGCCACCTCGTGGCGCGGCACCAAACGATTTATCGGTATCTATAAAGTAGTTATCTTGGAGTAGCGCCACATTTTCTAGGAACTGGGTGAGACTGGTAAACTGCGCAGCCATACTCAATAACTCAGCCACGTTTTCAATCCGTTCAGCATCTTCAGGCAAATCTTGGTTGTATTTTTTGAGGTACTCGGTGGTGTCTAGAATATCGCGCAGTAACTTGGCAGGCGGCGTTTTTTCGAGCTCTTCAATCGGGAACTTGGCGCGGAATTTCTCGTAGGTATCAAAGCGACGTTTGCCCAACGCCAGTGCCCGCTTATAACTGACGCTATCCTGCGGATTTACAATCAAACGGGCATACGCCAAGACATCTTTAATTTCTTTGCGCTCATAGAATTTAGTGCCGCCGATCAAGCGATATGGAATCCCATACTTGATTAAAGACTCTTCAAATAGCCGCGACTGGGCATTGGTGCGGTACAGAATCGCAATTTGATCAAGTGCCACATTTTTGTTGCGCTGCTGTCTGATTTCATCAATAATCCGCATTGATTCGAGCTCGCCAGAACTGGTCTCGATACAAGTTAGCTGCGCTCCCGATAAGTTCTCTGTCCAGAGCTGCAAAACCGGATGGGAAGTATTTTTGGAAATCACGGCTGTGGCGGCATCCAAGATACTCTGAGTTGAACGATAATTTTGCTCCAAGCGATACTCTTTGATGTCGGGATAGCTGGTTTTGAGCTGCAGCATGTTGCGATAGTCTGCGCCACGCCAGGCGTAAATACTTTGACTAAAGTCACCCACCACGTACAAGTTATCTTGTGGCGCAGTCCAAAGCTGGGTCAAGGCATACTGGGCTTTATTGGTATCTTGATACTCATCCACCAAAACGTGTTGAAACTGCTGCTGATAGAACTGCCGAATCGACTCGTTGTTTTGCAGCAAGCGCACGACTTTAATCATCAAGTCATCAAAGTCGACCGCTTGGGCTTCTTTGAGACCGTGTTCATAGAGTTTGTAGGCACGAGCGGCAAAGTTGTTAAAGTCGCCCGCACTGGTGTCGGCAAACTCTTGGTACGAAATCAGTTCGTTTTTGGCTTTGGAAATAACTGATTTAACGCTTTGTGGACGATAGGTGTTGGCGTCAAAACCGTATTCTTTATAGATATTTTTGAACAGGGAAAGCTGGTCGTCGCTGTCGTAGATCACGAAGTTGGGATCAAGCCCAATGTACTTACCGTGTGTTCGCAAAATCCGCGCACAGATGCTATGAAACGTGCCAGCGTACGGCAAGTGGCTGCCGGTCAGCTTTTCAATCCGCTCTTTCATCTCGCCTGCGGCTTTGTTGGTGAAGGTGACTAAAATAATATTACTGGCGTTGACGCCGCGCTCGTGAATTAACCACGCGGCGTGGTGCGTTAGGACGGTTGTTTTGCCCGAACCCGCGCCCGCCAGAATCAAAGCAGGGCCACTTTCGTGTTGAACAGCCTCGCGTTGTACAGGATTAAGTTTTGCTAAAAGTTCGGACATTGCTCCTCATACTACCACTTTGCAGAAAGTAGGTGAAGATGCGAGTTTGCTCTGTCGGCACCCAGTTTTACAGCTCATTTACTACTAGCACCATAATCACTTCGCAGTATAGTAAAGATACTATGTCCAAACTCATTATCGCCAACTGGAAGTCCAATAAAACACGTCACACGATGACTGAGTGGTGGGATGAGTTTATCCGCCACTACTCCCCCAATGAAGGAAGTTTAGTGGCGATCGCGCCATCTTTTTTACTCCTTTCAGAATTGAGGAAATTTAGTGAGTCAATCGATACCATTAAACTGGCTGCTCAAGATGTCAGCCCCTATCCAATGGGTAGTTACACTGGTGCGGTCAATGCCCAGCAACTCAATGAAGCGGGTGTAAAGTACGTGCTAGTTGGTCACTCCGAGCGCCGCCGTCACTTTCATGAAACTCATGAAGACGTAGCCCGCAAAGTAACCCAAGTTTTGGATGCTGGCATGACGCCAGTACTTTGTCTTGATAAAGAATACATACAAGAACAAGCCGCCGTGCTGGACTCCAAGCTCTGTAGCTCCTGTGTTGTGGCCTATGAACCGCTGGCAGCAATTGGTAATGGTCAGCCAGAAGATGTGGGAACCGTCCAAGAAATTATTGCAGAAATTCGTGCCTCGTTTGGTGATGTGCCGGTGATTTATGGTGGGAGTGTTACACCTGATAACGTGGGTGAATACGCTTTAGTTTGTGATGGTGCTTTGGTGGGAACTGCTTCGCTGGAAGGCAAAAAATTTGCTGAGTTGGTTGGGAAAGTGAAGTAGTAAAAGTAGTTTGAGAACTAAAAATTAAGTTTATAAATCGTGGTATTTTTATCTGAATAAATCGCTTCAAATTGTTCAAAAAATCCTTCATTAACTTGCCAAGAACTTTTTTCTCGTGGTCCAACAAACACATACGCAACCTTTTTTTCCTTGAGTAATTCAAGTGCTTCTGGACCTCCTCTGTACATACGTAGCACTTCAAGTTCTGTCTGGCGATAATTAATTCCATAGGTCCAGAGCCAGCCTCTGTACCCCATCACAATTGGGCGGCCTGTGAGCATCGGGATGAGATGGTTGTGTGCATCTGAGGTTAAAAATAATGCATCAGGCTCAGTATTCTCTCGAACAAACTCGGCGATTACTAAATCTTGAGTTGTTGCAATCCTATCAGAAGATTGCAACTCTTTGGTTACTGCCAGCACGCCGCCACTCGCAAGCACCGTAATACAGCTTACTACTACGAAAACTGAAAGCAATCTATTCAAAGCTAGGCTATTTTGACTACTAAGATTTCTAGCGATCTGTGAAGGTAGAGCAAGAAGATACTGTAAGAATAAAACACTTACCACAATCATTGCCCAGTGGCTGTACACCATAAACTTGGTGTTGTCCCAGACATGTGGTTGAAAACTAATAATATTGCAGATGGCAAATAAAGCTAGTAACGGGAAAACCAATACCTTAAAAAACTCTGAAACTGTTTTTGATCGGTATACGTAGATCGTGCCAATAATCGCTAAAATTCCTTGCAGGCCCAGATTTCTGGCCCAAAACGTCAAAAATGTCTGCTCCTCTTTTAGCCAGCCTAACTGAACAAACGTAAATCCTTTGCCAAAGGTATTGCCAAACTGCCAGTACAACTGCGGTAAACAAAGTACCACCAGAACTAGCAGTGGACCGAGCCAATCACCCAAGATTTCTTTGGTAGTCGCTACGACTGGTGTGCCATTTTTGACCGATGTAGCAAAAGCCCACAGTAGATACCAGATAAATAGTCCAAGAATAACTAAAAATGTATGGACATGAAAAAATGGCAGGAGGCCTAAAAGTAGTAGCAAGCCATAGCGAAGTGTTTGTAGTGACACTTCGCTTTTAACTGTCTTTTTAGCGGATTGAACAGCATGTTTTGTTGCTGACTCAGTGAATAAAAGATAGAGCCCTAAGCAGAATAAAAGAAACACCGCAATTCCGACAATAATTCCGCGTTGTGGCAAAATTAGATCAATCACAACTTGAATCCAAGACAAACCTCTATCATTACTGTGGACGTAATTTTCAGGTAGTGCCGAGATAAACTTCCAGAATGAAAGGTCGGAATTTTTCCAATCGATAAAAAAATCCATAGTGCCTGTCGTACTATTCAAGAAAAAAAGTATGCCAGTTAGTGCGGCCACAAAAAATGATTTAGTCAGGCGCCAGAGCAAGAAAAAACTCAGTATCAAAACAGCAACCGTTGTTGTTAATCCTGTAACTAGTAGTGCCGATTGAATGCTCCAGCCTTCTTTCATGAGAGTTGCAGTATAAAAATCAAATAAAAACGGATAGGTTAGCTTATTTTGTGGATAAATTGGAAAGATTAAACTTGGCTTGTCGTGTTGTTCAAATGAATAAATTAAGGTACTGTGTATGGCGATATCTCCCCAAGTATTCCCTCCTGAATACCAGCCAGCATCTTTAATTTGGAATGAGCGCGTGAAAAAGAGTGCCCACAGGAGGAGTATCCATCCCGACAAGTATAGAAAAATCCAAACAGTATGCTTTGAAGAAAGTGGCGTAACAGCTGCTATGTTTTCAAGTTGTAGCTGTTTTTTGCTGTTATTAGTAACCCAAGCCTGCAAATAGTAACTTCCTCCGCCACCTACGATCAGCGCCAGTGGAATCCCCCAGGTATACCCAAAAATCAGTGAGAATACAAACAACAACCAGGTTGTAACTAACAGTCCAACTATATATGCAGCCGCCCAGAACTCGATTTTGTACCAACTTACTGGAAGTACCCGCAGTAGATTTCGTCCAATCCAAACGGTGATGACGAGTTGTATAAGCGCAAGCATGAAAATCCTACTACGGTTCTTGTTATTAATTTAACTTTGCGAATGCTCCATTAACCCATCCGTCAGCCGAGTTGAAAGAGATCTTGTACCAGCCGTTTCGTTGTTCTCCCAAGTACGGATAGGTTTGGCCAACTGGAGCAAATCCTCTTTCAGCACCAGTACTTTCTGGCGTGGCGCGGACTCTCAATACTTCAACACCATCTTGGAAAAAATTGGTTTTCAAAATTGAAATACTTCCACTACTTGAAGCGGTAGCACTGGTACTGCTCGTGGCTGCTGCATTAATGCCGGCTCCCGCTGAATCACTGGCAGCGTCACTTGTCAGGTTCGCCCCACCGATGTCAGCGTTGGCTTGGGGATCGGTAGTAGTATTGGCTTGGAGTTTTCCGAGTTTTAACGTAACGTGCGTGCGATAGCCTTTTTGGACATTAATACTGTGATGTTGTGTTTCGTAGGAAGGCAACGTCACTTCAAATTCTTGAATGCCTTCGGTTAGATCCGAGACAACTACAGGAGAAAACTCTTTTTTATTTGGTAAATTAATAATGGCGCCATCAGGAATAGTCGTAAAACTAACTTCAGTTTTACTTCGATCTGTAAGTTCTTCCATTTCCAAGATTACTCCACTACTCAACTCGGGCCGTTTTTCCGGTTTCCAGGTGATGACGGTCAGCAAACCTTTGCGCAACGTAATCGTCGTTTCGTACGGTACGAGCTCGGTATTTTCGGGTTGAATTGAGATTTGGTAAACTCCTGGTTTGAGATTTTTTTCAATGAGTGGAGTTTTATTAATATATTGGCCATCAATGAAAACCGCACTGGGTTGGTCATTGGTGATGACTTGTAAACCAGACTTTACTTTGTGTTCTAAAAAATTAAAGGTACAGCCGCTTAATGCAACCGAAGCGATAAGTAGTAAGAGTATTTTGCGTAGCCACTTCATACCCCTAGTGTATCATGGAACGAGCTGCTTCTCGAGGATCGGAGAGCAGAAAATACTCAAAGTTATTTTGTATGTACTGCTGATTGGATGGACTACGCAGTTAGTTGAGCGCGTGAGCCAAGACTTCGCGAACATCTTTGACAGGGATAAACGTAATGTCTTTTTTGACTGATTCTGGAATCTTTTCTAAATCACGTTCATTGTCTTTTGGAATCAGAACCGTGGTACTGCCCGCGCGCCGAGCCGCAATACTTTTTTCTTTTAGTCCACCGATTCGTAAGACGCGACCGCGCAGCGTCACTTCGCCAGTCATCGCTGTCATTCGTTTGACTGTGCGCTTGGTAAAAGCCGAGACGATGGCGGTAGTGATCGTCACACCAGCGGATGGGCCATCTTTGGGTACGGCACCTTCTGGAACGTGAATGTGGACGTCGGTTTTTTGGACAACTTTGGGATCAATACCAAGTTCTTTTGCATTTGCTTTGACAAACGTCAAGGCAGCTTGTGCTGATTCTTTCATCACGTCACCAAGTTTACCGGTTAGTTGAATCTGACCTTTGCCTGGAGTAAGCGCGACTTCGATAAACAGTACGTCACCACCGACTGAAGTCCATGCCAAACCGGTCGCTAATCCCACCTGATCTTCTTCTTCGGTAAGTGTGATGTCGTATGGCTCAGCACCCAAGTACTCACGGACTTTCTCTGGAGTAATCGTGATTTTTTTCTTGCTATCAGTTTCGACCATCTCGCGAGCAGCTTTACGAGCTAGTTTATTGAGGGTGCGCTCTAAACTGCGGACGCCCGCTTCACTGGTGTAGCGATTAATCGCCATCTTGATTTGTTCATCTGGAAGTTCAATGTTGCGCGTTGTTAGGCCATTGGATTTCAAGACTTTTTCGAGCAAATGTTCTTTGGCAATGTGGAACTTCTCTTCCTCGGTGTAGCCAGAGTAGCGGATAATTTCCAAACGATCACGCAGCGGGCCAGGAATCGTATCCAAGGTATTGGCAGTCGTAATAAAGATGACTTCTGACAAATCAAATGGCACGTCTAGGTAGTGATCAACAAAGCCTTTGTTCTGTTCTGGATCGAGTGCTTCAAGCAGTGCAGCAGATGGATCACCACGGTAGTCAGAGCCAATTTTATCAACTTCATCGAGCATGAACACTGGATTCATTGATTTTGATTGGCGAATTGCACTCATGATTTTTCCGGTCATTGCACCAACATAGGTGCGGCGATGGCCACGAATCTCTGCTTCATCATGAATACCACCCAGCGAAACTTTGACGAACTTGCGGCCTAAACTCTTTGCAATTGATTGGCCAATACTGGTCTTACCCACGCCCGGTGGTCCGACAAAACACAGAATCGTTGGCAAGCTCACTTGGGTAGTTTTCATTATTTTCTGCTTACGGACTAACACGGCAATGTACTCTAAAATGCGATCTTTGACTTCTTCCAGACCATAGTGGTTGGCTTCGAGACTAGCGCTGGCCTTTTGTAAGGTCACTTCACTTTGAAGGCGTTTATTCCACGGCATCTCGAAGATCGTATCCAGCCAAGTTCGCACATAGCCAGCTTCAGGATTATTGGGAGACATCACGCGGAGGCGTTTAATTTCTTTCTCGATTTTTTGAGTGGTGTCCGCATCAAAAAACTTGGTGCGTTTTAGTCTTTTGAAGTACTCATCAACTATTTCTTCTTCATCATCGCCTTCGCCCAGTTCTTTGCGAATGGTACTCAGACGCTCACGTAACACACTGTCACGCATGTGCTTATCAAATTTTTCTTGGGTTTTGGTGACGACGTCTTTCTCGATTTCCAGAACTTTGAGCTCATGAGCCAAGTGCTCCACCACACGTTTGACACGGAGTTTGACGCTCGTGAGTTCCAAAAGCTCCTGTTTTTCGGTAGTTTTGATTGAAAGAGTGCTGGCGATTTGATCAACAAGTTCGCCGTTGGTGACGCCACCCATCAGCTTCATAAAGTTCAAAAACTCGACAGGTTTTCCTAGATGAACTGCTTTACGGAACTCTTTTTGCAGATGTTTTACCAACGCTTCCATTTCTTCATCTTTTTCTTGGGAATCATTGATTTCGGTCACTTCGGCGCTCAACTTCAAACCTGTTGAAACGAAACGATTAATCTTGACGCGTCCAATACCGCGGACGAGCGCATTGACACTATTATCAACTTGGAGTGTTTTTTCGATGATTGCTAAGGTCCCAACTTCGTATAAATCACTTGGCTGTGGCACTTCAACATCAGGATTACGTTGGGTTAAAAGCACGATTAATTTCTTGCTTTTGGCTGATTCTTTGATGGCATTGAGTGAAATACTACGACCAAAGGTCAAGACAGACTCAGTACTTGGGAACAACACCCCTTCGCGAATCGGGATCACTGGCAGTGTTTGGGTAGTCGCAGCTTTTTCTTTGGAACGAACAGATTTTTTGATTGGTGTTTGGGCAATAACCTTACTTGGCTCGCTCTCTTTTGTGACTGTGGCCTGGACTTTTGAATTGGTTGTTTGAGGAGACTCTACTTGAGAGGTTTCCTCAATTTTTTTGTCTGTAGAATCGGTCATAGATTAGCATTCTAACCATTTGTCTGCTAAATTGCAAGTGTTATTTTCGGGTACAAGGTATTGGCAAATTAATTATTGCTTGGCTCACTGCAGACGTGCTACTGTTATTAGATATGCACAAAAAAATGTACAAAAATCCCAAAAAATCACTATCCACGAAGTTTAGAACCGTTATTGGCGTCTTTTCGATCCTTGGAATTTCGATAGTGGGATTGGGTGTACTTTTTGTTACAAATTCGTTAACTCAAGCAGAAACATCTTTAGAGTCCCAAGCATATAGTGGGTACGTCGTTCAGAACCCAGGTTTGCAGAAGCAAACTGGCGGCGGAAAGTTTGCTAGGTTAAATCCAATAACCCGACCTCCTGCTGAACCACCACAAACACAGACTTCTCCTACTCAACCTGGCTCAGGACAGCCAACTAATCCAGGAAGTGGTGCTGCACCGGATCCAGGATCAGGTACAGGTACTCCTACAGCACCTGAAAACCCAAAACCAATTATTGAGCTAGAACTCTCAAGCAACCCAAAACCTGTTGTAGAACTACAGTTGCCTTCTGAAAACCAGGCAGCCCGTCCAACACAATCAACACATCCAGGTGATACCATTCCTTTTGTTGGAGAAACTATCCCATTCGTGGGTGAAACTATGACTCAAACCGGTGGTACTCCAGGTACTCCAACAAACCCTACTCAACCTAGTACTGGAACAACACCATCCAATCCAACAACTCCTTCCCAACCTTCTAGTGGAACAAGTGGTAGTACTAGTGGCAGTAGTAATAACAACGACGATGATGACAATAGCAGTAGTGGTTCTCAAGCAAGTGCTACATCTGGAGATGCGTACGCAGAGATGATCTGTTCAAACTACATCTTAACCCAGTTATTCTTCCGCAATAATGTTGCCTACACTCGAGGTGTCCCAATTAATGCTGATGGTCGACCTCAATGGGCATCTGCTGAAGGCATGAGAGAAGTTATTAACTTAAATCAAACACCAAATATTTTACCTGGTAGTGGTCCTATCATGGCATATGATGCATATGTTAATCCTGGTACCTCCACCTTTATTCAAACAGTGTCCCGAGGAAACAAGTTATTTATAAAATCAGTACCAACCAAATTTGGTTTAATTAACTGGACAGAGGAAGCCAAGTATCCATGGGTTGAAGTTCAAAATGACCTGCCAAATAATGCAGTTAACAACGCATATGCCACGTCTCCAATAATTGAGTTTCGGGGTGGTGATAAAACTCTTCCAAGAGTATGGATGGATCGAACAATCTATTCAGGGCTAGTAGGTTATAGAAACTCTACATACTCTCAGGTATTTAAACAGATACATCCACAAGATTATCGACAAGTAGTTGATCTGGCTGCTTCAAGTAAAGGTCAATTGGCTAAGGTCGTTGACTTAGCTACAAATCAACGTTTATTACCTGGAGAAGGTCCAATTCAAGCAGTTTCTGATTACGTGAATCCACAGGGTACGATCTTACATCAAAGTTGGTATAGAGATAATATCGGTTATACACGTGATGTTCCAATTGCAAATGGTCGTCCAGATTTCGCCAATGCTAAGGTGATAATCCACGCGGTTAATTTGCAAGCAAAGACAGATAAAAATCCTAATGGTAATCCATCGGCTCTTCCTGGAACCGGTGAGATCCAAGCAGCTGCCAACTTTATTAGCTGCCGACCATATTAATGGACATTGAGTTTATAGCTTTAAAAAGGAGTATCTTTGCTGTGTTCTTGTACTGCCAAGCGCAAAAGCTGGTAGGTTCTAACGCCTAGGCCACTGCAAGAAAGATCATTTTCCCACAACCAGCGATCAAACTCTTTGTAGGTTTCGATTGCACTGACCGCTTCCAGAAAGTCGCGACGAATCAAGTGATGTACCCTTGGATATTTGCTTGAACCAATTAGTATTCCACCTGCATTATACGCAATAATATTTATTAAACGCGTGGTTGCTGCTTGATGGAAATTACTGTTTTCGGCGACACTTGTAATTGTCTCGATCAAAGCAGCCAGACTCCATGAAGATATTGGCTGTGTTTCTCTTGAAGTGGGCTGCGAACTTTCTTCGGGGATTGAGCGTAGCGCTCCAGCAGCTTCATATAAGATACTGGCTAGGAGACTTCTGGCTTCAGGAATTTCGTCAGCCGCATGCAAAAGCTGCACCAGCTCGCTGAGATGCTCTATGGAAACATTTAAGGCATCTATTTTTCCTGGTGTCTGCTCTTTTAACATATCATATTGAGTATCTTTATGAAGAGGGGCAGCAGGATTTTACAACTATTTTTGGTGGGTGTAATACGAATCGAACGTATGACCTCAGTCTTATCAGGACTGCGCTCTAACCACCTGAGCTATACACCC
>CAYUES010000022.1:0-17401 GCA_964443885.1 uncultured Pseudomonadales bacterium | reverse complement strand
GCCTAGACGAAGATCCAAATGAGCAACCTATTCTGATGGAGCACTTTGGGATAACCACTGTCGAAGCAATGGCTTCAGGATGTGTCCCTGTTGTCATCAATGCGGGAGGACAGCCCGAAATAGTTACTGGAAACTCAGGATATGTATGGAACTCGAGAAGTGAGCTCAAAAACTTCACGATTCAACTGGTAAATGATGACAAACTTCGGGAAAAGATGATGGAAGCTGCAGTCAAACGTAGTCAATACTTCGGTCGAGAAGCATTTAAAGAAAGATTCAAGTCTATCATCGAGAGTGCTTAATTCTTTGGTTTAGTACCTTCAAAGAATAGCCAGTGATACCACTCAGTACGGTACCAATCAGGATTTTCGCCAACTTCAGGAGCGGTCCAGTTTAAAAATAGTTTTTCCTTCCAAGTCTTAACAGGATTCCAGTCTTTGAGGTCAGTGAAGCCAACCTCTGAAAACCAATCTATAGCATTCTCTTTAGTCCAGAGCCAATGATGAACATCAAACTCGTTTAGATGTCCACCTACCGACCAACGTTGTAACCAATCTAAAGGAATTTTCTTGGCAGCGGCTGTCTGCGTAATTTTTTCAAAGTCTGGAGTAACAATGATTAAACGGGCACCCGGCTTCAGTACCCGGTAAATTTCTGTAAGCACTTCTAGAGTTGTTCCTATGTGCTCTTGCATTTCTTGACTTGAGTACTTGGGATGACAAAAGTGCTCCATGATGTGAACTGCTCTGATTTCTGATGTTACAAAGTTGTCTGGAAGTGGCATCTTACGAACATCAGCCATGATATCAAGGTCCTTGGTAGCTTGAATATCGAGATGAACATACCCGGCTTCGGGATACTCTCCAGAGCCAATTTCTAGCTTTTTAATACCTTTTGGGTACTTCTTGATAATGCTGCTTTTTGTCTGTAGAGGTTTAGACACACATCCTTTCTTGTACACGACTCAACTGCTAGAATCATATATCAATGGTACGAGCTTTGTTATCTAAAATTCAAGTACATCGTTTTACATTACTCAGTAGTTGTATTGCTATCTGTGTATTTTTACTACTCACCGCACCAGCGCTTTTTCAACCATCTCATCTTTTATATAATTTAGAACCATATCCCGATGGTTTATTATATGCACTTTCTGCTAGAAACGTCGTCTTAGATAGATCTTTTGCGTTAGTGTATCAGGACTCAGTCTTGCCATACTGGACACCACCGTTGTACTCATTCATCCTAATACTAGGATACTACTTAAATGATGCTCCTCAAACATTCTATCTTGTTAATCTTGTACTTGGGTGTTTGACAATACTGGTTCTGACTGTGGGCGTAGCAGTAATTACCAAAAATAAGTATCTACCACTTGTTGCAGCCGCTATCTACATCTCACACGCATACGTGGTTTGGCTCCCAACTGTACCGATGGCTGAGAATATAAGCTTGCTGCTTTTTAGTTGTGCACTAATACTTTTACTGTTACCGAAAAAAATATCATTTGGTATGGCTGTAGCTATCATTGCTGCTGCAACTGGATTGGTTCTCACTAAGTTTGCTGCAATAGCTCTTTTGGGTGCGATCGGTATGCTACTGGTTATACGGTTACTACAAGAGAAATCGTATAGAGTGCTTGCTGTTTTGAGTGGAGGGTTTTGTGTAGTACTACTTGGTGTAACGATACTGCGTGGTAATCCTTTTGCGATGTTTAACTTCAACTTGATACAGAATATACTTCTTGGCACTAATCAGTTTTTCTCCACTGCATTTATTCAACCAAACTTTGCAGGCTATCTTCTGGGTATCGTAACTACCCAAAGCAACTTCTTGTGGTTACAGACTCCACTCAGTTCACTTTTTGCAGCTGTAGCATTTTTACTCAGTGGTCTATATCTTTGGAAAAGTAAAAAATCCTGGGGAAAGTCACAAGCAATTACACTTAGTACTTTGTTTGTAGCTCAGTTAAGTATTATGTTGGTTTTTTATGTGATCGATACGCGCTATATAATTTTTACCATACCTTTATTTACCGTTGGCAGTGTTTTATTGCTTAACCAACTGCAGCACAAACTCGATCTCAAAGTGCTGGTGGTACTAGGTGGCATTTTTTTACTCGGCCACCTTTTCACACAAAAGCCGCTTTTCAAGGAAATATTGATTGCAAATGTTTTAGGCAGGACGGTAGCTTGGCAGTACGAATCAATCCAACACTTTAATAGATTTGCTGCACAGACAAATCTAGCTTCAGAAAATACTGACTCAACAGAGCAGAGTAACAGCACTTCCGAGCTACTACTGATCACTGCTTTGCCACCATTTTTAGTGGACGCATATCAAACCACTCCGTATCGGGTACTGCCACTCTCACAATCCCAAGAATTTTTGCAAAAAGGTGAGTATGTCTGGGGCAGTGACGTTCCGTATGACAACTTGCTTGAAGGCTACACTCAGTGGCTTGCTGATGGTAAAGAACTCTACATCACCAACGCCTACATCACACATCAGCAAGCTGTGATTGCCGATTACGAGCAATATGCAGACCAATTTAGGTTTGAGCTCGTTTCGTCTGGTTGTATGGATGCTTGCAACATCTACAGAATTACACTGAACTAGACACAAATAGTACTCAAGGTGCGTATCTGGACTACATTGTGTTTCCAGAGGTAGTAGCTTAGAATCTCACAAGTTTATCTCATAGAAAAGCAATCTACATGTCATTTTTAGAAGCTGTTGAAACAGAAGTACACGGCAAGTTTGGTCTGGAAAAGTCATCGCTGGTACTTTTTAAAGAAATTTGTGATGCACTTGAGAAGTTGTACCATTTTTTACTCCAACCGGTACTCCACTTTATTCAGAATACCGCTGGAAGAGAGACTTACTTAGAGACCGATGCTGAACAGGTATTCCGTGTTCATATGAATGAACAAACACAACGAGTCCTTGCAACACTTCAGAAGAATAAAAAGATCCGATTTGGAACAACAGGTGATCATGACTTATACTTTTCACTTGAAGATCAAGCTCAAATAATTACTTTTGAAAAGAAAGCCAATCGAGTATTTGACCAGCCACTTCAGACCAATGCGATTATTTTGCCCGAGTATAGACGAGCATTTAACATCTTAGAACAGTTGGGTAGTATTCGAGAGATCATTGCTAATCCAAGTACTGGTGTAATTACACTCTTTTTAGAAGCTGGTACAGAGTACCTGATCAGCCCCAGTGACCAAAACTTTACTGAGTTAGCAGCGATTTTGTCTGGAAAAATGATTGAAGTTGGTACAATCATTTCTGACCCACTCTGTTTCTTTCCTCCAATTGGTTTTTATAATAAAGCTACAGGCAAACAAGTGACTTCATTTGGAAACGAAACTGTTCTTTTGAATCCATCCGTTTTTTCAACTATTGAGCTGTATCTTGCCGCTTTAAGGGTAGATTACCAGCCTAATCCACAGAATAACTCTCCGGTCGTGATCTCTACCACTCGCGGTACTCAAGTGATTCCTCCAGATGATCCTCGCAATGCCGCACTTCAACTTCTTAGTGACGGTAAAGAACCGATTCAAATTGGTAAATGTGTCGGTGACGAGCGCGTGTACTACAGACAGGGCTTAGGAATTCTTACGATGTTTAATAGAAGACCGGACTATCACCTCTATCTGGAGGTAACTACTATTTGTGAGACGGCCAAAATCCTCCCGCAAGGTGCGCACCCGTACTTTGACTCAAGTAATTTTAAAACCCTGTACTTGCTTGCTCCTGGGATGAAAAGCATCGTGTATAAGTCAAACCACTATATTTTTGCTGTACTAAAAAGATTGCTGCAAGGTGAAGTTGGTATTATTAGAGATGCAACCAGTCCAGATCAGGCATACCTCGTTTCATACGATAGCGATACCGGTATTACCTACCAAAAGTACGATACCACTACCAACTCTTCACTCCAAGGAAAATCAATATTTACGCTAGCTGCCTCAAGCAAGAAAAAATTAGATGAAAAAGTTACGCGAGCGCCTCATGATGAAAAACTTGTCAAAAAGAGTAATAAAAAACAAGAAACAACTAGAGCGAAACGGCAATTAGAACGGAAGCACCTTCCGAGAAAGTAGCATACTATGCCAAGTAAGGAAATTACACTAGTTGGAGCAGGGCCATTCGAGCCAAGACACTGTGCAGCTTGTGGAGTGGGTCAGTGTACACAAGCACCAAATTCGGCATGCCGCGTGTTTTCTCCAGCTCCCATCGGAAGTCACACGTTCAGTCAGGTAGGTATTACTGGAGGAATCGATAGCTGTGTATTTTACGAACCAGAAGTTATGGCTGGTGCACTATTGGATGAGCTTGATAAAATCGGTCAACCCAAGGTTGACTTTGCAGCAACTCAAGCTGTATCTGAGCAACAGCTTGTTGGAATGATTACTTTTCTTAACGCCGCAGGACTCGGTATGCATGCCGAACGTTTACTATCACTCATAACTGGAAATGTTGCAGAAGCCAAACTTCCAGAAGAGCTTATTGAAAAGTTATGGAGTGGGGGAGAAGCAACCGCGCTAGAAGTACTTGAGGTGATTGTCACTAGTAGTCCCGATCAAACTTCCATATTTGCGACGAGGTCCGAACTTCCTTTAACTTCAACCCCAGAAGCCTTGCACCAAGTTGCAGTTCCACAGAGCATGCCCGGTGAACCTACAATGTCAGACTTTTTTTCTGCAGAGTTTGATCCTAAGAGCGCCGCGATTGATGCCTGGATTGCCCAGAGTTTGCGAGCTTTTCCCTCTTTTGCAGAAGTAAGTAGAGGAGATAAGTTTGGCGCGGCCGATACGATCTTAGCAACGTTTGCCAACAATGGAAACAAACCATTCTTTTTTAATGGCAAGGAAATTACGATTAACCTTATTTATGACTATAATGACTTGGAGTTCGGAATTGAAAATAGGATAAAAGAAGGTGATTTTGTACTCGATATAGTCGATAATACGAGCCCCGAATTTTTAAATGCTCAAATTGTCTTGCAACTATTAATCCTGAGTAAGTCTATAGGTAAAGATTGGGGACCAGTACTTCGCACGCTCAACAGAGCTGTCGTTGATGATTTTTATGCACACATCAATGATCTACAGTATTTAGTAGAGTTTATCTTTGATAGCACAGAACCTCTTATGAATCACACGAGCCCAAAACTGGAGTATGCTTAGTAAACTGGGTACTGCAAGTGCTACTTAACCAGCACTACGATTCCTAAAATGCATCACGGTCTGTATTAAACCGTCTCGTAGCATCACCCGAGGACGCCAGCCTAGTATAGCCGTAGCTTTCTGAATATCTGGTTGTCGACGAGTAGGATCGTCTTTGGGTAAAGGTTTAAAGTCCACTTTAAATTCTTTGTCCGGATTAATCATTTGATGAATTTCTTGAGCAGTTTGTAAGACCGTGTACTCACCTGGATTGCCAATATTGACTGTTAAACCCGCACCATCTTCAACCGTTACTAATCGTAAAATGCCATCAACCAAGTCCGAAACATAACAGTATGAGCGCGTCTGAGAGCCGTCGCCAAAAATGGAGAAGGGTATACCTGCTAAGGCTTGACTTATAAACTGCGGGATCACTCGGCCGTCTTCTGGATCAATCCGCGGACCATAGGTATTGAAGATGCGAACAATTCTAATATTCATTCCTAGATCTCGTTGATGTACCCCACAAATTGTCTCACCCAGACGCTTAGCTTCGTCATAACAGGAGCGCGCACCATTCGGATTCACATTGCCCCAGTAGTCCTCAGTTTGCGGATGCACGAGCGGATCACCGTAGACTTCAGATGTACTAGCAAAAACAACTCGAGCTTCAGGTGAAGTCTCGTGCAAGTACTGCAGTAAATTATGAGTGGCAATGGTATTGACCAGGTACGTTTCAATTGGATGTGCTTGGTAGCGTGGTGGACTGGCGGGGGAAGCAAAATGTAACAGAACATCAATTTTCAAGTCAGCAGGCAAGTAATCTGTAGGCTTCTTGATAACGTCAGCTTCAATAAACGTAAAGTTGGGATTCGCTTGAAACGTCTCGATATTTTGACGCCGGCCGGTTATGAAGTTATCTACTCCAATTACTGTAGCACCATAAGAGAGAGCAGTTTCACAGAGATGTGAACCCACAAAGCCAGACGCGCCTGTCACCAGTACAGTTTTGTTTTTGAAAAATTCTTGTACATTTTGCATGTCTAGTCATTGTAGCAGAATCAATTGACAAATCATCCATCCAAGGCTAGACTCGAATTTATATATCATACAATTTATGAAGTCTCGATTAACAATCACTCTTCCCAATAGTTTGCTCACTCAAGTGGATGACTTAGTTGATAAACAAACTATTCGCAATCGCTCACACGCTATTGAACACCTAATTCGCCAAAGCCTGACCCCACAGGTCTCGACCGCGCTCATCTTGGCTGGTGGCAAAAAAAACACTACGCAGAACCCACTTTTAAAGTCAATTAATGGGGATGTTTTGCTAGTCCAAATGCTCAAGAACCTTGCACAATACGGCATTAAACACGTTGTTCTATGTGTCAACAAAGATGCAACTGAGCTTGAAAAGTACTGTGGCGATGGCAAGCAGTTTGGCGTACATGTCGAGTACTCGTATGAAAAGGCTAGTCTTGGTACCGCTGGAGCAATCAAGCAAGCTGAAAAGTTTTTGCAGAATGACAATCCGTTTCTAGTTATTCATGGCGATATTCTGACAGATATCAAACTCGATGAAGTTTTTGAGTTTCACCTTCAAGAATCTACGCACGCCACCGTGATCGTAAAACCTAAGCTCGGCATGAAGCAGTACGGCCAAGTTTTCATTCAAGGCAATCGAGTCACAACCTTTTCCGAAACCGGAACTGACAGTGGCATTAGCTTGATCAATACTGGTGTATATATCCTCAGTACTGATGTGTTGAAGTTGATCCCGGTCAAGAAGATTTCCTTCCTCGAAAACGATATTTTTCCTCACTTAGCCAAAAAAAATCAGCTACGAGCATATTTTTTTCAGGGGCTTTGGTACGACATTTCCACCCCACGCCAGTACAAAGAGGCTGTTTCAGACTGGCAAAACAACGCATAAAATCTCATACTACTACGTACATGCAACGAGTTCTTCAAAAACTAGCTCAACTACCACTTTGGAGTATCATAGTACTGGCAGTACTGCTTCGGTTACCTCTTTTAAATGGCTCGTTTTGGCTTGATGAAGCAGCCCAAGCACTTGAGAGTGTCCGTCCTTTTCATCAGCAGCTTGAAATTGCCGAAGACTTTCAGCCGCCGCTGTTACATATTTTGCTGCACTTTGCGTCATTTTTCTCACACGCCGAGTGGTGGTTCCGCCTTTGGGGAGCCTTACTCCCTGGTTTGATCACTATTTACTGTACATATAAAATTACCGAGAAACTTTTTTCTAAGCGCGTGGCGATGATAACTACTGGCTTACTAGTCACCTCATCGTTTCATATTTTTTACTCTCAAGAACTGCGTCCATACTCACTTTCAGCTGCGATTGCCGCCATCAGTTGGCTCATTCTAGCCAAAGCAAGTTTTGAAAGCAAAGCATTTAGTTTCAAGTACATGATCGGCTATGCCTTGACCACCGCACTTGGTCTCTACTCAACCTACTTGTATCCATTCGTAATACTGTCACAAGTTGGCTACATTATTTGGAAAGAACGTCAGTTTTTCAAATACTACTTGATGAGTTGTACCATCAGCGGATTATTATTTTTGCCTTGGTTACCGTACTTACTCGAACAACTGGCGGTTGGGCAAGCACTCCGAGCCAACCTACCAGGCTGGGAAGCTGTTGTTTCAATTCCTCAACTTAAATCTTTACCGCTCACTCTCGGTAAATTTATGTTTGGCGTTTTGAATATTGAAATTACACCACTATTTATAGTGAGTACTGCGTTATTTCTGGGTGGTTTATTTTGGGCTTTGGTACTGCTCTGGAGAGAGAATCGGACCTTCATTTTCTCTAAACAACTGGCGCTCATTCTTAGTTGGTTAGTTATTCCACTGATTACTTCTTGGCTCGTATCTTTTGCTATTCCAATTGTTCAACCGAAACGAGTAATTTATCTCCTACCTGCTTTTTATATGCTAGTCACCGCTGTTGTCTTACAACTGCAAACTTTAAAGCCCACAGAAAATTCTAAAACTAAGAGCGCCACAACTACATCACAAAATACACCTAGAGTCCAAGTCGCAACAGTAGTTATGACTATTTGGTTATTACTTTTCCTAAACGTCTATTCCAGCATCCAGTATTATCTACAGCCAGAATATCAACGTGAGGATTGGCGCCAGATACACCAAACTATTACGACAAACTACCCAAGTGATGCGGCAGTTATCTTCGCTTTCGATGCTGCTTTTGCGCCATGGCGATGGTACGATGATACAAGCTACCCAGTTTTTGCTACCGGTAGCCTCACCACTGGTGGGGTAAGTAAAGTAGAAGCAGATCTCAGAAAAGCCAGTGAGTACTCGTATTTACTCGTTTTTGATTATTTACGTGATCTAACTGATCCTGAGAGAAAAATTGACGCTGCTTTGCAAAACCTTGGCTATAGTGAAAAGGAAGTTTTTGCACTACCAGGGATAGGATTTGTACGTGTTTTTGCACGTCAGGAAGACGTGATTAGTTAAAGGTTATGCTAAATGTTGGAATTGATATAACTGCGACAATTTACGGTCGTGGCGTTTCACGCTATACGAGTAATTTGGTGCGGGCGCTTTTAAGCTCAGGCAAGCTGCGTCTCACTTTGTATGGTTCTTCGCTGCGCCAGAGGAATGAGCTGATTGCAATTGCCGAAAAACTCAAAAAAGAAACTGCCAGCAAAGCCGAGACAGTGATTCAATCGTATCCGCCATCTTTGTATAATTTTTTATGGAATAAAGTCGGGTATCCAAAACTAAAAAGTGTCTTGCCCTCTATTAATGTCTTTCACTCCTGGGATTGGCTCCAGCCTCCAGACAGTGACTTGCCACTGGTCTCGACGATCCACGACATGGCAATCGCCAAGTTTCCCGAAACTGCTCATCCCAAAATCAAAGCGATGCATGAGCAATCATGGAAGATCTTGAAAGCACGCAAAGCCCAGATTATTGCCGTCAGCCGAGCTACCAAAAATGACATCGTCAAGTTACTCGGTATTCCTGAACAAATGGTCCATGTTGTCCATGAAGCACTCCCGGTGGAAGTCCAGCAAATTGCGGAAAACCTGACAGAAGATGAAGAAGCAATCATAGCCGAGCGCTTGAAACTGCACCGCCCGTATATCTTGTTTGTCGGTACACGCGAGCCACGCAAAAATCTGGCTCGCTTGATCGAGGCCTGGCAACCACTCCATGAAGAAGTAGATTTATTAATTGCTGGCGATGTAGGGTGGGATGATACCGACAAGAAGTTTGCCAACGTCGAGCACCTACGCTTCTTGGGCAGAGTCAGCGATGAAGAACTCTCGGTTTTGTACACCAATGCCAAAGTCTTTGTTTTTCCTTCTTTATACGAAGGGTTTGGTTTGCCAATTCTTGAAGCCTTTTATCACGGCACACCAGTTGTGACTTCAAATGTGTCCAGTATGCCTGAGATTGCGGGCAATGCGGCTGAATTGGTTGATCCAGAGTCTGTAGAGAGCATTCGATTGGGGATTACCACCATTTTGAAAGAATCTGAAGAAGCACAAAAAACTCGTATTCAGCGAATGATTATTCGCCAGCACATGTTTAATTGGCAAAAAGTAGCCATTGAAACCGCAGCGGTTTATCAAAAAGCTGTCGAGATGAAACAACCATGAGAATTGTTGCTGATCCACTCCATATTGCTATTGATGGCAACGAAGCCAACGTCACGCATCGGGTGGGGAGCAATGTCTATGCCTTTGAAGTTTTGCAAGCGCTCGAGTTAAAAACTCGGAATAATCCAACGATCGCGATTACGGTCTTGCTGGCCAATCCAGCTTTGGAGTCACTTCCTGCCGAACGAAAGGGGTGGAAGTACAAACTGGTTACTCCCAAAAAATTCTGGACACAGTGGGCGTTACCGCTGCATTTATTTCAAAAACGCAAAATCTACGACGTCTTCTTTACGCCTGGCCATTATGCTCCACGAATCTGTCCGATTCCATACGTTTCATCGGTCATGGACACTGCCTACTTGGATTATCCCGACCAATTTACCCCGAGAGATCGAGTCCAACTGACCAACTGGACAAAGTACAGCGTTCGTAACGCCAAAAAAGTAATTGCTATCAGCAACTACACCCGCCAAAATGTACTCGAAAAATATCAAAAATCTGAACGTGACGTCGTGGTAGCGTATCCAGCCATCAATACCACAAAGCAGTCACTAACAGCAGCAGAACAAAAAGCATTTTATGAGAAACATACAGTTACTGAACCATTTATTCTATTTGTCGGTACCTTGCAACCGCGCAAAAACATTCACCGACTGATTGATGCCTATGAAGTGATGCGTGACACCCTGGCCACTGAGCCACTTCCAAAATCAGTGACGGGCGCTCAATCCAAGAAGAAAAAACAGCACAGCACGACGCCACCAAAACTGGTTTTGGCCGGCAAAGTCGGTTGGTTAGCTGATCCGATTATGGAGAAAATTCAGAAATCAACGTATGCCAGTGACATCATCACGACTGGTTTTATCAGTGATCTGGAAAAAAAGGCTTTAATTAGCAAGGCAAGTTGCGTGGTTTTGATTGGACTGCATGAAGGTTTTGGTATCCCACCGCTTGAAGCAATGCAGTATGGCAGCATTCCCCTAGTTGCAAACACTACCAGTCTGCCAGAAGTGGTTGGTGAAGCAGGATTTTTGGTTGATCCTAAAAATATTGACGAAATTGCTCAAGCATTACTGAGCATCCATCGGCTCGGAGCCAAAGAACGTGCCAAGTACTTGAAAAAGGGCAGAGAACAAGCTAGTCAGTTTTCCTGGGATAGAACCTCCGATGTAATTCTCAAAACCCTATTAACGATTGTTGACCAAACCTACTACTCCAACTAAGCTAACACTAGAATACATATCACAAGTAGGATCAATTTATTGTCGAGTTAGATGATTTTACTGGATAACTTCAGATACAGTTTTTACTTTTGTTTGAGGAATTTTAATATGGTGTCAGTACTACAACAACCAACTGTACTGGGAATTGATCCTGGCTTTGATCGAGTCGGTTGGGCAGTGGGAACAGTTACTGCTCGGTTTGAAGTTGTCCCTTTAGGTTTTGGCTTGATTCAAACAGATAAAACCCAAGATATCTTTGAGCGGTACAAGCAAATTCAAACAGAACTTCAGCAAGTTTTAGAAAAATTTAAACCCCAGTCCGCAGGTATTGAAACATTATTTTTCTCTAAAAATACCACGACCGCACTGCGAGTCAGTGAAGCACGGGGCCTTATTATCGGCAAAATCCTCGAAGCCCACTGCACCGTCAGCGAGTACAATCCTGTCCAGATCAAGCAAGCGGTGACTGGCTATGGCAAAGCTGATAAAGTGGCGGTCGAAAAAATGATCAGACTCCAACTCAAAATCACTGAAAAAAATGTGCGTGATGATACAATGGACGCACTCGCGATTCTGATTACCCATAGCACGCAGTACAAACTACAGAAACGGTTTTTATGATTGGTTTTTTATCTGGTATCCCACAAGTAGATGGCAGCAAATTGCTGTTGCTCGTCAATGGCGTGGGCTACGAAGTGCATGTCGGAAACAAGGTTTTGGCACAAGTCAGTCACACAGCTACCACGCCAGACTTGCTGGCACTGGCAGGAACTGCCAACTCTGAAGCGAGTGGTACTCAAAATTCCGCTCAAACTCTCCCGCTGTCGTTGTATATTCATACCCATGTTCGTGAAGATGCTCTCGAGCTTTTTGGATTTGCTACCGCTGCCGATAAGGAGTTGTTTTTGTTACTAACTAGTGTTTCAGGGATTGGGCCCAAGACAGCATTGCTTATTGCTGATCAAGGAGCAGAAGCAATTACGGCTGCTGTGCAGAACGCAAATGTGACATTTTTTACCAAGTTGCCACGCGTGGGTAAAAAAGTTGCCCAGAAAATTATCATTGAACTCAAGAGTAAACTCGGTTCTTTGAAAGAACTCAAAATTGGTGGTTTTTCAGAACACGAACAAACGATCATCGATGCGGTGGTGGCACTTGGGTTTGAAGAAGAACAAGTCTTTGACTTGCTTGAATCAGAGAAATTAAGTGAGCTGCCTGTAGAACAAGCAATTAAAGTTGTCTTGAAGAAGATGAAGTAGCTTAGGCAGTCTTTTTAATTACGCCTACTTCCATGATCCGTGGAAAACGTTTTTTAACCTCTTCATAGAATTTTTCAGCGAGCTTGGCAGAGTACTGACCATAGCCAGTTTTTTCTGAACCGGAGCAGAGTCGGCGCTCCCAGTCGCGTACCACGTCCAGGACATCACGACCTAGTGTGTGGAATTGATCTGCCCATTCATCTGGTTTGCTTGCAAAACCGTCATGAATCGGCTGGAACTTATCGAATAAATCCTTGTTGCGATCGGTCATTAACTCATAAAATTGTTTGTATTTTGGTGTTGCCATTTTTCTAGTATACTAAATTAATTAACGAAAGGAAATTATGGGAGAAGGAAATATTCTTAGTAGATTATTTTCAAAGGGAGAAAAAACTTCAGGAGATAAGCAACAAATTGCCCACTTGGGTGATGGTGAACTAGAAGAGATAGCTACAGCAACAGAAAACGATAGAAGAAATAGAGAAAGACTTCTATTAAAAGGTGTGAATGTTGGGTTACTGGGAGAACGTCATGTCGACAATGAGACTACAGCTGCTTTACTAGCTCATCCGGAAGAAATTGGTAGATATGCAGATATTCAATTATGGGAGAAGCATCTGAAAGAGAAAAAAAACCAATAATCCTCCCCGCATGACAAACGTTTCATTTTGTGCTACTTTGTAAGTGCGAAAGAAACCCGTTATGGAGCTGCCTGTTCACGAATCACAAGTTGTTACTCCAGAGGAAGAGCAGCTTTTTATAAGTTTGCGTGCACAAGCGTGGGATGAGTTTGTCGGCCAACAGCGCGTTAAAGATTCACTGCAAATCGCCATTACCGCTGCCAAGTCCCGCAAGGAATCTCTAGATCATACACTTTTATACGGTCCTCCCGGTTTAGGAAAAACCACCCTTTCATTTCTGATCGCCCAAGAACTGGGCACTAACATCAAAATCACCAGTGGCACTGCCCTTACCAAAGTCGGTGACATCGCCGCAATTCTCACAAATTTAGAAGAAGGTGATATTTTATTTATCGATGAAATTCACCGCTTACCAAAGGCTGTTGAAGAAGCGCTCTATCCAGCCATGGAAGACTATGCACTTGATATTATGGTCGGCAAAGGGCCATCTGCTCGCACACTTCGCCTAGATCTGCCGCACTTTACTTTAGTTGGGGCGACTACTCGCTACGGCTTACTAGCGGGGCCGTTACGTGATCGTTTTGGCTTGATCCATCGGCTAGAGTACTATCAACCTGATGTATTGATTGAGATTGTGGCCAAGAATGCCAAGAAGCTCTCGGTCAATCTTGGTGCTGAAAGTGCTCTAGAGATTTCTCGCCGCGCGCGCGGGACACCGCGGATTGCTTTAAAACTTCTCAAACGAGTTCGTGACTTTACCCAAGTCACTGGCGCAGATGCTTTGAATCCACAAACTGTTCACAAAGCTCTCGATATGTTTGCAATTGATACACTCGGGCTTGAAGCCGGTGATCGCCAGTATCTTGAGTACATCATTACCAAGCATAAAAATGGACCCGTTGGGTTAACAACCATTGCCGCTAGTCTCCAAGAAGATGTGGTGACGATTGAAGAAGTGATCGAGCCGTACTTACTCCAGATTGGATTTTTACAGCGTACCCCCAAAGGCCGAGTAACGACCGAGCTGGCAAACAAACACTTGCAGTTTATCTAGCGGTAGTAACCTCTGCAGTCATCTCATTCTTATCCCGTTTCCTTGCACCATTTGAGCTGGAGTTGTTATTTAGGTATACTGCCTCTACAATAAATCTAGGCCGCTCGACTTACGAGTAGTACCTTAAAGTACTTCTATGAACAACTCCCTTCCCGCCAAAATTCAACGCCGCTTAACCGCAATTTACCTAGAGTTTGTGACTGGTTTTTTGTGGTGGGGAGTCGGCTTTGTACCGATTCATCACATTCGTCGTTTCTTTTACCGTTTGTTTGGCATGAAAATTGGTAGTGGCTCAACGATCCACATGATGGCTCGGATCTATGATCCTCGCCACATCAAAGTCGGTAATGACACAATTATTGGTGAAAAGGCTAGCTTAGATGGGCGTAAGCAGCTCCCCAATTCTGAAGGCGGCCTCATAATCGGCGACCACGTCGATATTGCTTCTGAGGTGATGATCTGGACCAGTCAGCATGATATTAATGATCCAAAGTTTTCAGCAATCGAGAAAAAAGTCACCATTGAAGACTATGTTTTCATTGGTCCACGCGCCATTATCTTGCCTGGCGTTACAATTGGTCGAGGTGCAATCGTGGCTGCAGCCGCAGTAGTCACCAAAGATGTTTCACCAATGGCGGTCGTCGCGGGCATCCCTGCCAAAGAAATTTCTAAACGCGACCAAGAAGCGCTCGGTTACACTCTTGGCAGAGCCCGCTGGTTCCAATAAGATAGGTGGAGCATGTTACTTTCTGTCATTATTGTTTCGTACAACACCGCCGATCTGACCATTCAAACCCTCCAATCTTTGGAACAGGATATTCTTTCTTCCCTTAAGCTAAAAAACAAAACCGAAGTTTTTGTGGTTGATAACAACTCCAAGGACGACTCGGTTGAACGCGTCAAAAACTACAAACGCACAAGTGAGCTCACAATTACTGTTCTCGCCAATGACGAAAATCTGGGGTTTGCCGCTGCCAACAACCAAGCTATCCAACAATCTGAGTCCAAGTACGTCTTGCTTCTAAACTCTGACACAATTGTCCAACTCGGTACTTTAGAAAAAATGATCACTGCTTTTGAAACCACTCCCGATGCGGCCACAGCCGTTCTTTCTTCCACTCCACGAGAGCTTGATCACTTAGGCATCTTGGCCGCCACGTTACTCAATCAAGACGACTCGATTCAACCACAAGGTGGTTCTTTCCCAACACTGTGGTCACTTTTCTTTCACATGAGCTTACTTGATGACTTACCATTTATTGGTACGTTACTGCCATCTACGCAACATACTGGCAGGCGTAAAAATCAAGCCAGCAAACTCGGTCTGAACGACAACATGGAAACTTCCAGCGAGAAGCCAGACCTCCTGCAAACCGATTGGGTAGGGGGTACGGCGATGATGGTAAAACGCGCAGTAATTGATGAAATTGGCTTGCTAGATGAGCATATTTTTATGTACGGCGAAGATGTCGAGTGGTGTATGCGAGCACGTAGTCACCACTGGGATGTGGCAATTCACAATCATGCCTACATCACCCATTTACAGTCAAAAAGTGGTTCCAGTGAAAACGCTCTGCGCGGCGAACTACTTGGCTATTTGTACATTTGGTCAAAAAACAAACCGCTCTGGCAACTCCCAATTGCCAAAGGGATTTTACTGTTTGGCGTACTGTTGCGAATTATTATTTTTAGTATTCTTGGTAAGCGCGCAAAAGCTGCCACGTATCTCACGATACTACATAGTATTCAGAAAAATGCAGCATAAACTGCTATAATGGAACACTCAGATGCAAAAATTACGACAAATTTTGAGTTGGCTCGATGAGCATATCCTTACGGTACTAGCCTATTTTTTGATTGTTTTTATTCCAATAATGCCCAAACTGCCGTTGTTTGAGGCGATTCCTGGCTATATCGTGCGCGTGAGAATTGAAGACATCTTTATTGCTATCACCGGCCTGATCTGGCTTGTCCAGTTACTGAGAAAGAAAATAACTTGGCGTACCCCACTCACTTGGCTGATAGCTGCTTATGCAGTAATTGGTATTCTCTCGACACTTTCAGCTGTTTTCATCACGAAAAGCGTCCCGTTTGAAGTACTCCATATTGGCAAGACGCTCTTGCATTACTTTAGATACCTCGAGTACTTCTTCCTGTTCTTTGTCGTTGTGACTACTATTAAAACAAAAATGCAGCTGAAAGTTGCCTATGGACTGTTGCTTGGTACTTTAATCGCGATTGCGATTTATGGCTTTGGCCAACGCTACTACTTCTGGCCGGTGTACTCGACAATGAATCGTGAGTTTAGCAAAGGTGTACGTTTAGTTCTTACTGAAAATGCTCGTGTCCAGTCCACATTTGGTGGTCACTATGACTTGGCTGCATATTTGGTTATTTTACTTCCACTTGTGCTAGCTTCACTGTTTGTTTTTAAATCAAGGTGGCTTCGTGCTGGTCTGACTTTAGTTTTTGTTTCAGGTATGTGGTTATTGATTCAAACATCTTCTCGATCGTCGTTTTTGGGCTTTGCACTAGCTAGTTATGTTGTAATTGGAATTTTCTCACTCTATAGAAAGACTTGGCTTAAAAGGATTGGCAACTTTATTGTACATGCCACTACCTATAGTATTTTGCTCGTAATTATGATGTTCGCTTTAGGTCAAGACATGTATGATCGTTTCCTCCAAAGTATGGAAGCTTACCCGCCTATTCATACGGCTTATCACGAAGCAAATCGGCAGCGAAAGATTGTAGTTGCATCTTCTACCGGCTATGTTTTGAAAAATATTCTTTCAGCGGAACAATTGGCCAGATTACTAAGTTCGTTAAATCCGACACCGCCACCTAACTCAGTTGGTATTGACTCTGTCTTAACTTCTTCAGACGAGCGACCAATTGCCGCCGGACCTGATAATGATTTACCCAATGATGTCACCAACAATATTCCTGAAATTATAACAGTCGCCACAACTTCGGCTGATGGTGTTACGACGCTCATTGAAGTTGAAAAAGAACGAACATTTTCTGAAGGAGCTTACATACATGGGCTCTCTGCTGCTATTCGCTACGATACACTTTGGCCACGAGCAATGGCTGGGTTTTATCGCAATCCACTGCTCGGTACTGGCTATGCAACTTTGACAAAAGAAAGTGATATTCAGTTCACTGAGGCAGAAAGCACTGATAACAACTTCTTGAGAACCTTGGGAGAAACTGGTGCACTGGGCTTTCTTACTTTTTATGGTGTAGTTGCGATTGCAATTAAGCTCGCCTATACCGTACTCAGACGTAGTCAACATGATGATTTAAGCCGTGTTTTTGCGGTTGCTTTTATTGCTGGTGCGATCGGCCTTCTGGTAAACGCTGTCTACATCGATGTCTTT
>CAYUES010000021.1:2037-18163 GCA_964443885.1 uncultured Pseudomonadales bacterium | reverse complement strand
AAATATTTCACCACCTTCAGCCTGTGCAGCAGCATCGAGCACTAAGTCGATAGCGTTATTTTGAGACATAATAAATCGAGTCATTCTTTTGTCAGTAATGGTGAGCGGTTGGCCATTTTTAATTTGATTTACCCATAACGGAATGACAGAGCCATTTGAACCAAGTACATTTCCAAAACGCACAACAGCAAACTTAGTTTTACTGCTTCCTTTATGATACGAAGCAGAAACTGTTAGTTTCTCAGCTAGTAATTTTGTGGCACCCATGGTGTTGATAGGGTTAGCCGCCTTATCTGTACTAATCACAATCACACGCTTAACCTCACTTTCAATTGCTGCTTGGAGCATGTTTTGGGTACCGAGCACATTTGTTTTTACTACTTCAAAGGGATTGAACTCTGAAAGTTCAACGTGCTTTAAAGCAGCAGCATGAAATACCACATCAATGTGTTCCATAGCTTTCTTTAGTCTAGTAAAGTCTCGAATGTCTCCCAAAAGTGGCCGAATAGATTGATTGTGTTTCTGTGATAACTCAAAAAGTTTGTACTCATTATTGTCGAGAACTCGTATCACCTTAGGTTTATATGGAAGTAACCTTTCAAGCAAACAACTTCCAATTGTCCCGACGCCACCAGTAATCAAAATCTGCTTGCCAGTATAGTAGTTATTCATAAAGATAGACTTTCCAGGTAATACTTCTTGTAAGGTGATGCGTTTTGCTTTGTCCCTTTTACAAAATGAAATTTTTCGAAGAGTTTAATAGAAGCTGTGTTAGATTCATGAATCACTACCGTTGTCTGGGTGAATCCCAACTTTTTAAGCTCCTGCAAACCGAGTGCTACCGCTTTGCTGCCGATACCTCTGTTGTGCGCAGTTAGTTCTCCAATAATAATTCCAATTTCGGGAGTGTTGGTATTGAGTAGTGTTAAATTAAGGTTGCCAACTTTTCTCCAAATGCCATCTTCGTAAACTGTAATAATGTAGTCTTTTCTATTTGTACGTGAATTCCAAAAACGCAGATGCTCAGACCATACCAGTGGCCCATTTTGTGCTTGAAAGTATTGATATGCATCAGGATGTGATCTCCAAGCCATTACAAGTTCAAGGTCACGAATACTCATCGGTACAAGTTTGACTTTGATCGTCATACATTAATACTTTCTTATTGGAAAACTCCGACCGTAACGTTCTGTAATCTGCTTAATACCTGCGTCAACCTTTTCTTTATTTGCTGTCATACTGCTTGCATGGCGAAAATAAGAATACACTAGATCATTCTGGTGAACAATTGGATATTTTTCAATTAACTTGATGAGTAAGTCGTACTCTGGAAAAAAAAGCGATTCATCATATTTACCTTCTTGGATAACAAGCTCAATTTTAAACAAAATACCTCCAGCAATGGTGTCAAAGATATTTTGAGAAGTATCTATAATTTTGGAAGTGGTATCGTATTCAGTATAGTTTCCGTATACGAATGCTGCCTCTTCATTTATTCTAAAACCGTCAAGCAGTGACGCAAGGGCGGTCTTGGGCAATGAGTCATCTGCATCTAAGATTGTGAAGTAAGGCGTTTTTACTTGAGACAAGCCAAAGTTCAATGCTTTTACAGCGCCAAAACTTGGTGTCTGAAAAGATCGTATTTTATCAGCATATTGATTTGCAATTGCCAATGAATCATCCGTTGATTGATCATCTACTACGATAACTTCATATGCAGTTGCAGCAAGCGTTTGAGTAAAGACACTCTCTAGAGCACGCATAAGTGTACTAGAATTATTCTTAACACGAATGATGATGGAAATTTGTGGTTTTTTCACTTTGTTAAGACATCGTCCCAAGTAATAGCTTCACCAACCGAAATACTTTTTGTCGATTTATACTTCTTTTTGGGATCGGTTAGTAAGTGATAGTACCTTGGATGTAAGCCTGTTTCATAGTACTTTTTATAACTTTCTCCTGAACGAAGTACGGCTATATTTTTTACGGAAAAAGCCGTACCAGCAGGAATTTTTTGTGTGGCATAGAGTAGTCGATAGGCAAATTTACGCACGTACACTTCATTTTCTAAAGTCTGGCACTTGCTTGATCCCAAAACTCTAGCATCTAAAGTAATTTTTTTACCTTGTGCTAATTTTTTTTCTGTAGCTCTAATTTCTTTGACCATTTCCTTAAGCTCATCTGGCTCAAGTGCGAAGGAGTGATCTGGGCCAGGGCTTTTGCGATCCAAGGTTATATGTTTCTCGATCATCTGAGCCCCAAGAGCTACGGCAGCGACAGGAGCAATAACAGGATCTGAGGAATGATCTGAGTAACCAATTATTATTTCTGGGTACTGCAGCTTTAAGGTTTTGATTACTTCTAAGTTCAGTGTTTCGAGTGGGGCATTATATTGAGCAATACAGTGCATGAGAACTATTTTGGTTAAGCCAGTGCCTACTGCCGCCTGGATAGCTTCTTCAACTTCCATGATTGTCGCTCCGCCACAAGACATAATAATTGATTTGCCTTTTTTAGCGATATGCTGAATAAGAGGGAGGTGGGTAATTTCGTACGAAGCAATTTTATATGTTTCCACACCCACTTCTTCTAAAACGTCTGCACTTACTTCATCACAAACAGAACTAAAGAACTCGAGACCAGCTTTTTCAGTATAGGTTTTCAACTCTGAAAGCCATTCGTACGGAAGCTCCATTTGCTTGATGAGGTCGTGAATATCGACAGAGTCACCGGTAGCAACAATTAAGCTACCAGCATCTTTTGCATACATCCGTTCTGATCTAAATACTTGAAACTTCACCGCATCGCATCCAGCGTCAACAGCGGCATCGATCATCTTCAATGCTTTTTCACGTTCGCCATCATAGTTAATCCCAATTTCAGCAACTATAAAACATGGACTTGAGCCACCAATGGTTTTTTTACCAATTTTAAATGTTGTAGACATACTTTAGCCTTTTGATTGGGTTAGATAATTAACGGTTTTAATCACGTACTCTGCATCGGCAGTTGTCATTGTAGGGTAGAGTGGCAACGAAACAATCTTCTTAAAAACGCTGTTTGTGTTTGGTAAAGCACTGGCAGGCACCGGAAAGTTTTTCTTATAGTATGTAAAGTGGTGTACTGGTATGAAGTGAACACTCGTTCCAATATTATGATCCGCCATTGCTTGAATAAAGCTATCACGTTTATATCCATTCAACAAAACTGGATACAAGTGATACGAGTGATCCACATTGGGTGGTAAGGCGATTGTTTCAACTTTTGAGTTGTTAGCAAAGCCTTCGTTGTACAGTGCCACAAGTTCAGCGCGTTTTTCAATAAAGCCTGCCAGCTTGTCTAACTGATGCGTACCTATCGCTGCCTGTATATCAGTCATATTGCACTTCATACCAGGATTAATTACATCATACTTCCAAGTCCCACTTTTAGAGTATCTCTTCCAAGCGTCTTTTGAAATTCCATGCAAGCGATTGCGCATTACATAGTTGGCAATTTTGCTACTATTAGTCGTCAGCATTCCACCTTCACCTGTCGTCATTGTTTTAGTCGCATAAAAACTAAAACAAGTTGTATTACCATGTGCGCCAATGTACTTATTTTTATATTTGCTGCCTACTGCATGGGCTGCATCTTCAATGACAATTAATCTATGTTTTTTTGCAAGTTTATTTACTTCTGTTAGATTGACCGGTAAGCCAGCATAGTGAACCGGAATGATTGCTTTACATTTTGAGGTGATCTTGCGTTCGATATCTGCCGGATCAATATTTAGTGTTTTTGGGTCGATATCCAAAAATATTGGAGTAGCACCAACATGTAGAATTACATTGACCGTTGATACAAAAGTAAATGACGGCACCAGAACTTGATCTCCAGGACCTATGCCATGAGCGAGGAGTGCTAGCTCTAGTGCTGCCGTACATGAATTTACAGCCAGTGCATACTTTACCCCGATGTACTGAGCAAATTTTTTCTCAAATGAGATGACCTGGTGTCCCATCGTCAACCAGCCAGATTTAAGACAAGCGCTGACACTTTCCAGCTCCAAATCATTGATACTTACTTGGCAATAGGGCAAGTAGTCTTTTCTTTTCATGCGCTCCATTCTCTTACTAATTCTCTAGCTTGTACTAAATCTTCTGGTGCATCAATGTCTAAGTCCTCTTCAGCAGTAATCAAGACAAAATAACAGTTTTGATCATCAATTATTTTGTTCTCTTGTTGTAGCACAGATGCCTTAGAAAAGTAAATATTTCCTGCTTCTTCATATAAATGTTCAAACTGCTGACGATTGACTCGCTGTTCAGGGTAGAACGGCTTAAATGAAGCTGTTGCAGTATCTTTTTTCCATAACAACCCATGCACAATCTTTGCACCCACCACACTCTTACAAGCGTCTTGTTGTAGTAAGGTAATACCTTCAAGTATACGTTCTTTTTTTAAAAAAGGTGTTGTTGGATAGAGCAGAATCACTATATCCACTTGATAGTTTTCTTGCACCTTTAAGTATTCCAGTGTGTGTTGCAAAACTGGCAGGGTTGGGATGTCATCCGCACTTAACTCACTCGGTCTAAAAAAAGGAACTTCGGCACCGTATTTTTTTGCTGTATCTGCAATTTCGGCATCATCGGTGGAAACAATCACTCTACTTATTTGTGGAATACTTTTTGCGAGTTCAATTGGCCAAGCCACTAGTGGCTTACCACCCAAATCTTGTAAATTCTTTCTAGGAATACTTTTTGATCCACCTCTGGCGGGAATGATCGCTACAACATGATGATCAGCTGATTCAGTCATACCAGAAAAATAGCACAACTCAGATTACTTTCCAAGAGACAACCTTGACAAAATTTTTGCAGGTACAACTGATCTGAGCGCAGCAAAAACAACTTGAATATCTACAATTTTGAAGACAAATATACCGAGCACATAGTATAAAACAAGTCCAAAGCCAACTTTAAAAATAAAAGCAATAAATTGATAACTCAGCTCAGCTGGAGAGAAGAACTTCAATACCGTTTGTGTGAGTAGTAAAATCACCGCTAATACAAAGATATTTAAGTAATTTTTGAGTGGAAATGAAAATGGAATCCGTTGATGAATAATATAAACTGCGCCGCACATAGCCAGTCCTGAAGCAATTAAGTTTGTTACTGCTACGCCCACCGCTCCAAATGTGGGAATCAGCAGCAGAGAAAGTATTAGTGAAATAATCGAAGAAGTATAAATAATTTTAGCTCGAGCTTTCTGCAAGCCTAATCCAAAAACTATCCCAAATACAAATGTATTCATGATATTAAAAAGTATTTCAAATGAAATGAACTTCAACGTTAATGAAGCCTGAATAAACTCAGCGCCAAACAAAAAGGTAATACTTTCCTTAGAGTAAAACATCAGAATTAATGAAAACGGTAGAAGTAAAAAGACCCCAGCATTCAAAATAATCAGAATCAAGCGTTGGATTGTCCTGGTATCTTTTTGTTCACTGATTTGAGAAATATATGGTTTGAGTAACTCTGCGGTAGGTGAAGTAATGGCCAGAGCTAGATTGGAAATAGGTTTGGCAATGTTATAGAGACCAACATCGGTCACACCTTTAAGAACTACGAGTAATGTTTCTGTACCTCTTGAGAAGAGAACTGCAACGTTATTTGAAAGCAACGTCGGAAGTAAAAATGGAATGAACTCTTTATAAATTTTGAGGGGAGAGTAGTATGCAGCAGAAAACACTGATCTGTGTTTTATAATAAAAACTACAAAATAGAGTAACGATAGAAACGCATATATAGCCACCCAAATTTTAGTAATGAGTAGTAAATCAAAAGTAAATAAACCTACTCCGAGCAGAAATAAAAGTGTTGTTAACAAAAAACGGACTGGCTCGATTGAGCCATAGTACGCTACTTCTTGATACGTAAAAAAGAGCACTTGGACGTTCTGCAAAAAATCTTTAGCAATAAAGTACAGGACAAAGATTCTAAATATCGTAACCGCCTCAGGTGAATGGAAAACCGAGGTAGCAATCCATTGTGCACCGATCAGCAGTGCTACACTTATCACCAAGGTTGTAGCTAGTTGATTAATCAGTTGTGTCTTGATAGTAGCTTTAACTTTATCTAAACGTTTTTGTTCTAAAAATTTTGGGATAAAGTAAAGTTGCGTTTCCGAAAAACCAAAGTCATTAAATGACTGTAGTAATCCGAAAAAACCTAACAATGCATAAAATAAGCCGAACTCTTCTAGAGTCAAGTTTTTAGTTAAAAGCAGGCGAACTAGATATGATAATGGTAGCGTAGCTAGTGTAAGAACCGTGAGATATAAACCATTTTTAAATAATTTTTTCATGATTACTCGGGAGGGTTCAAAAGAATTAGATCAGCAATATCAATTGTATCATGATCAAGCAGCGCCCATCACCTATCTTCTTCTCAGTTTTATTGCTAGTAAATAGCAGATCAGTGTTGTAGCATTCGAAATAGTATGTTGTTACCATCCACACTTTTTATCAGTGAAAATGAGTCTGCCAAAACTGCAATGAAGCAGATTGATAGTAATGATTGGGGAGTACTTTTTGTTGTAGACAAAAATAAGGTTTTAAAAGGGGTTATTACACCGGGCGATATTAGAAGAGCAATTGATGTCGGTCAAGATATTCATCAAAGCATTGAGCTCTTTATGAATACGTCACCATTAACTATTAAAGAAGGTATCAATCCCAAGGAAGCGACGACGCTTATTTTTCAAGATTTACGAGCAAGAGAAAAAAAAGTGAATGAAGAGATTTGCACGATTCAAATACCAGTTATAAATAAGAAAAAACAAGTTGTGGACATCGCAACTTTTTCTCAGAACGAGAAGTCACTCTCTCTAGAATTTGGCCAGGACACTTTAAAGTTGACTAGAGGGATACGCAAAGTACTTATTGTAGGTGGTGCTGGCTACTTAGGCTCTGTTTTGACGAGATTGTTGCTCAAAAATGGCTATAGAGTGCGCGTTCTCGATTCATTATTATTTGGTACTACTTCAATTGAAGAACTATATAGTAATCCTGACTTCGATCTAATCCAAGGTGATGTGCGTGATATTCAGACAGTTCATAAATCTTTGCACGGAGTTGATGCAGTGATTCACCTCGCTGCAATTGTGGGTGATCCTGCCAGTCAGAAGTATCCTCAAGACACGATTGGCGTAAACTACTTAGCTACTATGACTCTTGCGTTAGCATGCAGGTACTATCAAATTAATAAATTCATATTTGCCTCTACTTGCAGTGTCTATGGTGTGGGCCAAGATAAACTTGACGAAGATGCACCTCTTAATCCTGTCTCGCTGTACGCCAGAACTAAAATTGAATCTGAAAAAGGTATTTTAAGTTTGAAAGATGAGAACTTTCATCCGATCATTATGAGAATGAGTACTTTATATGGAGTGTCACCACGAATGAGGTTTGACTTGGTTGTTAATACATTTGCCAAAATGGCGACCGTTGATGGCCAAATAACTATCTTCGGAGGTAATCAATGGCGACCGTTACTCAATGTCGAAGACGCAGCTTCTGCCTATCTAAAAGTTTTAGAACACCCACTAACAGATCTTGATAGTTTAGTTTTCAACGTTGGGACAAATGAACAAAACTACACAATTAAAGAATTAGGTGAATTAGTGAAAGAGACACTACCTCAAACCAAAGTAAATATTGAAAAAGCAGTCGAAAATGGTTCAGAGGATAAACGGACGTATCAGGTTTCTTTTGATAAGATCGAAAAAGTTTTGAATTTTACTGCTGAGCACTCAGTCAAAACTTCACTGTCGAGTATTTCCAAAAAAATCAAGTCAAAAAGTATTAAGAACCCCAACCATAACGTTTACTATAACGTCACACAATGAGCATTTTACTAATTGAGTTTAACGATAGTTATTTTCGTGATGTAGCAGCCGCACTTTTGAACAAGAATAAAAAGCTGCCTACAACATATATTGCAACCATTTTTCCAGATTTGTACCTTGGACGTTCAGAATTTTCTAAAATAACAATTCTTGATGAGCGTCACTTTCATCTTTCAGACTATATTACGGATCTAAATAGTAGTAATCCCAGTTCACTTTCAAAGAAAACAATTATTGAAAACCTTGAGGTGGAAAGTTTATATCTTTCTATAACCGATCGCTTATGCTTTTATCCTAAGACGGTGAATGAGCGCAAACAGCGCTACTACGAACTGCTGCAGTATTGGGATCATTTTCTAGATACAAAAAAAATTACAGCTATTATTTTTCCGAGAGTACCACACCTAGGATACGGTAACATTGTTTACTACCTCGCTAAGAAAAAAGGGATTAACGTTGTAATTTTGAGAGAAACACTCCTTGATGATCGATTACTGATTACATCGGGATACAACGACTTTAAGAAAGTTCCCGCTTCTTTTTTAAAGAATCTCACTCTCTCAGAGCTGCAAAAAAAGCTAGCTACCCAAACAGAGATTGTCTTAGAGAAAAAAACACAACTAATGGAAATCAATCACGCTGACAACTCAATTGCTTCACAAAAAAATACACAAGCATCCTGGCAAAGTCTTTTTGATCTCACGACTTTTAAAGCTGCCCTAACGATGCTTCACAACCCCTTCGATAGATTTGTTGGTACACCTACTTTTATGGAACCACCCACTTCTTGGTTTGAGTACTATGTGATGATTTTCAAGTACTACTTACGGTATCGAGAAATTTTGGAATTTTACACAAAAGTTTCACAGCCAGTACCGCTCAATAAAAACTACATCTACTTTGCACTTCACTATCAGCCTGAACGAACTTCGATGCCTGAAGGTGACGTCTTCGAGAACCAACACTTAATGATTGATATTCTTTCAAAATCGCTGCCAAAGGGTTGGTTTCTATACGTTAAGGAACATCCTTTTCAATTCACGCGTACCGATATTCGTAAAATGAACTTTCGTGTCCCTGCTTTCTACCGACGGATACTACGATATAAAAATGTAAAACTCGTCTCACTCGAAACGAACTCGAAGGAACTCATCCAAAACTGCCAAGCTGCCGTTACGCTAACTGGGAGTACTGGTTGGGAGGCACTTGTTAATCAAAAACCCGTTATTACTTTTGCCGCTTCAGCTTGGTACAGCCCCTGTAACAGTTGCTATATAGTTACTTCACAAGCAGAGTGCAAAGCTGCAATTGATCAAATAATAGCGACCAAAAAACCCTCGGTTTTAAAGCATCTTTTGCAGTATCTCCTGTACTATGATCAAAAGTTTGTCTTGACCTCATCATCGGTAGAACTTGCTGAGATATCTAAAAGGCCGTATCATAGTCTAGTCAATAACCTTGCAACTGCTATTATCAATAAACTATGACTCAATCAATTTGTATTTTAGATTATGGCTCAGGCAATGTTAAGTCAGTTTTTAACATGATCTCTTTACTTTCTGACTCAGTTATTATTTCCAATGAACCATCGGCAGTTTCCGCTGCCAGCCACTTGATCCTTCCTGGTGTAGGTGCATTCCATACCGCCATGGAGCTCATCAAAGAGAGAATAGACATACCCGCACTGGAACACGAGGTCTTCACAAATAAAAAGCCGTTTTTGGGTATCTGTGTAGGGATGCAAGTTCTGGCTGATACTGGATTTGAGTTTGGCGAACACCCAGGTCTAGGATGGATTTCAGGGCAAGTTAAAAAAATTGATGCTCAAAATTTACCACTTCCACATGTAGGCTGGAATAACATTGAAGTTAAACAAAAAAATCCACTGGTGCGTGGTCTTACTAACGAAAGTGATTTTTACTTTGTCCATAGCTTTGCATTTGAAGCCAAAGATCCAACTGATGTAGTGGCAACAACCGAGTACTCACAAGATTTTTGCTCAATAGTTGCCAAAGAAAATATTTTTGGTGTCCAGTTTCATCCTGAAAAAAGTCAAAAAGCTGGTGAAGTACTACTGCAAAATTTTTTGGAGCTATGAAAAAGAAACGACTTATTCCACTCTTGTTGCTTAAAAATGGCTGGCTTGTCCAAAGCAAGTTCTTTAAGGAGTACAAGAATCTTGGTAATCCAATTACTACTGTTAAGCGCTTGAGTAAGTGGGCGTCTGACGAATTAATTTACCTGGATATCTCCACTGATGATACCTATGATTTGCGAAGAGATGACTTGAATACTCCAAATCGGCACTCAATCTTTGAACTACTTGATGATATTTCAACTAGTACCTTTATGCCCATTACTGTTGGTGGGAAGATTAGAACACTCGAAGACATTCGAGCTCGTCTTGCGCGCGGTGCCGATAAAATAGCTATTAATACCAAGTCACTTGAAGATACAAGTTTTATTACACAGGCAGCAGAGCAGTTTGGATCACAATGCATCGTAGTCTCGATTGATGCTAAACTGATAGACGGAAAGTATATGGTTATGAAGCAAAGTGGTTCTATCAACACAGGGCATGAAGCGAGTGCTTGGGCCAAAGTGGTCGAAAAAGCCGGAGCAGGCGAGATCTTACTTAACTCCGTTGATCGAGATGGCAGCAAGTCTGGCTTTGAGATTCCTTTAATTCAACAAGTTTCAAACGCGGTTACCATACCGGTTATTGCTTGTGGTGGAGCTGGCAGCTGGGAGGATTTTGGAGAGGTATTCAGTCAAACCAATGCTGATGCAGTAGCAGCCGCAAATATCTTCCATCATGTTGATCAAAGTGTTTATCTTGCTAAAAAGTATTTATATGATAATAATTATACCGTTAGGCCACCCAGTTTATTAGATGGAGAGGAAAGATTATGAAGTACTGTACGCGCTGTGTATATCCGATTGTGGCTGTTCATTTGGATGTTGATAAAGAAGGCGTTTGTTCTAGCTGTAGGGTTGCCGAAAAAGTTGAGAGCTTAACCCTTGAATTTTGGGCTGAGCGAAAAAAACGATTTGAGAAGATTTTAGAAGCATCAGTAAAAAACAACACTTCACAGTACGACTGTATCATTCCTGTTAGTGGAGGTAAAGACAGTTACTACCAGGCACACGTGATAGCCAAGGAGTACGGCCTGAAGCCATTACTCGTGACGTATCATGGCAATAACTACTTACCTGAGGGTGACTATAATCGCGATCGTATGCGTGAAGTCTTCGATGCTGACCACTTGGTGTTTGGTCCAAGTGTTGAGGTTCTCAAAAAACTCAATCGACTTTGTTTTAAACGAATGGGTGACATGAACTGGCATGGCCACTGTGGAATCTTCACCGTTCCAATTCAGGTGGCTGCACGATTTAACATCCCATTGATTATTTGGGGTGAGATTGTCTGGGACATTTCAGGTATGTATGAACCAGATGACTATGTCGAGTTTAGCGCTCGCATACGTCATGAACATGCCTTGCGCGGATATGAGTGGTATAACTTGACTGGTGATCCAGACGATACATTGAGTGAAAAAGATATGTTATGGACAAAGTATCCTTCTGACGAAGAAATACTAAAAGTTGGTGTTCGTGGACTGTACATCGGAAACTTTTTTCCTTGGCTGCCATACGAGCATACAAAGCTGGTTCAAAAAGAGTACGGCTGGAAAGAATCTGCGACGCCATTTGATAGAACCTATCGCAAAATGTCCAACCTAGATGATCGGTATGAGAATGGCCTTCATGACTACATGAAGTACATAAAGTTCGGGTACGGCCGTGCTTCTGATCATGCGTCAAAGGATATTAGAACGGGATACATGGATCGAAAAACCGGCATTGAGATGGTCAGAAAGTACGACCACGTTATTCCAAGTGATCTGCAGTACTGGCTAGAGTATGTTGATATGGAAGAAGCCGAGTTTTGGGAAATAGCCAACTCATTTAGAGACCCTCGTGTCTGGAGAAAAAATAAAAAAGGTGAGTGGGAAAAAGATAATATTTGGGATAATGAATAGATCAAAGATTCTACTCTAGGATCTCAGTATCAGAGCCATTGAGTAGCTTATTGTAGAACTGAAATCCCTGTGCAGGTTTGCCTTCGAAAGCGATTCGTCCTTGATCTAAAACCAACACGCGCTCACAAAATTCTTCTACCGCCTTTTGATCGTGCGAAACAAACACAGTTGTTTGATTATGATTCACCTTCAGGTCATTGAGTTTTTTTAAACACTTTTTTTGGAAGTTAGCGTCGCCGACAGCCAGTACTTCATCAATCAAAAGGATGGGGGCATGTGTTTGAATAACAATCGCAAACGCAAGACGCATCTGCATTCCAGTTGAGTAGCGCTTCAGTGGCACATATATGTACTCTTGTAGCTCACTAAACTCGATTACTGTATCGATAATCTGCTCTGTTTCTCTTTTGTGAAGCCCTAGGATTGCCGCATTCAAATGGATGTTTTCATATCCAGTCAGCTCGTGATGAAAGCCAGCACTCAACTCAATCAAGGGAGCAACTTTTTCTTTAACTACTACTTTCCCAGAAGTTGGGTAGGTAACACCCGCGATCAACTTCATCAGTGTCGATTTGCCAGCGCCATTCCGACCAATAATACCGACAGACTCGCCCCTAGCAATACTAAATGTTAAATCAGTAAAAACTTCCTTTTTCTTCGCCCAGGTTTGGCCACGAAATAAACTTGGACTCAATTCTTTAAATGTTCTATCTTCTTGTAAGTAGAAATCTTTAGTAACATTTTGGAATGAAATAACAGCTTCATTTTTCATATATTAAACGATATCGGCAAATATTTTCTCTAAATTTTTAAAAAACAAAAAACCTACTATAAAGATTCCGGTTGAGACACCAACCGACCAGTAAATAATACTCATTTCAAAAGGATAGCCAAACAAAGCACTGCGGTAGCCTTCAACTAGTCCAACCATCGGATTCAGTTTATACAACCAAACGTATTTTTCTGGTACCAATGATAATGGATACACAATTGGGGTAACATAAAACCAGAGTAACAGCAGTAAATTACCTAGATATTGAATGTCTCGATAGAAAAGGTTGGCAGCTGCTAAAAATAAGGAGATTCCAGTAGTAAGTAAGATTTGAACGGCAAATAGTGGAAAAAAATACAGAAACGTCCAAGGTAACGATACCTTATAAAAAATAAGCAGTAAGATAAATACGAATGCCGAAAAGAAGAAGTCAACCACTTTGGCTAAAATGACTGAGTAGGGAATTGTCTCTCTAGGGAAAGAAACTTTTTTCAATAACTCTGCATGACTAACTAGTGAGTTTGTGGCAGTGAGAACACTACTTTGAAAAAACGTCCACGGTAGTAAGGCAGCAAATAGAAATATTGGGTATGGAATATTGCCAGTTGGAAAACGGAAGACAATCGAGAAAACAAAAGAATAAACGAGTAGTAATGCTAATGGATTGAGCAGTACCCAAGCGTATCCGATGATTGATTGCTTGTACCGCGCTTTTATTTCCTTTTGAGTGAGCTGATAGAGTAAGAACTTAAACGAAGTAAAGGGGAGGAGAAGTAGTTTCATTTTTTTATAGGTTTTTGTTCACCTCGAACTACAGCTTTATACAGCACATAACTAGATGTTACACATATACTAACATTTCCAAGGAACAAAAGCAGATAGAAATTCTTTGGTAAGTCCCAGTAGTGTAGTGGTCGTAACCACCAGAGGTCTAGTGTGTGAACATAGTTTATAGAACGCATGTTCCATAAATCCCACAGTTTGGTGTTTTCACTTCCCCAAAAGTTGTACTCTGTATTAAACACATTCTGGGAAACCCTTGAAACGTACGGGTAGTTATAGGATTCAGCGTGAGCTTGAGTACTGCCAATTTGCAAGTTCTTAACAAACGGATATTGATCAGGTATCAATGCAGATGGAGTACCAACATATGCGTACCTAAGGACAACTAATTGATCTGACTCGGATTTAGGGAGAGTAGCCGTTAGTACCTCAGTGCTTGAAGTAGCTACTGTAACTTTTCCTACTTCACTTTCGTTGTGTGTGGCTATGACTTCCAAGTCATACAGACGATGGGTAGCAGAGGTGGTAGATACTAGATTAATGACTTCTAAACTCAGCGGTTGGTCGGTACTTTCCCGCGCAATCTTAACCGCTGAAACTTGTTCAATCTGTCGCCAGTCGCCATCACCAGTTCGAAAAACGCCGTGGACACCATCAATGTACTGAACTGAAGCTGGACGTAGATAAAAGGCTGGAACTTGAAGCGTTTTCTTAACGAACCACTTACTCATTGAGTAGAGTGGTGAAAAACGAGGTAAGAAGTTGGCATAGACATCGTAGGTGATGCGATGCCCATTCAAGTGAAATTCATACTGCAATCCCGAGAACCGAACCTGATAGGGAATCAGTACCCCAACAACCTGTATTGCCAGACCGAAGCAGACAATCGGCAGAAAAACTGCATACCGTTGTTTTTTTGTGAGCTCTTGAAACAAAAAACTTGCTAACAGTATGCCAAAGGGGAGAATCGGGAGGATGTAGCGCGGACCAAAACTAGCTTCACCATGCCAAGGATAGTAATCTGATCCTCCTACCAGGGAGGCTGTAAAAACAATATAGACTGCTGAAATCACTATGCCAGCTACGATCTCGGCCAGGTACTGCTTCTTAAATTTAAACCAAAATATAAGCAGCAGCAACAGTATTGGAGTGAAAAGCCAAATACTTTTACCTGGGCTAAACAAGAGTCCCCATAGACCTTCATATAAAACAAATGGCTGTGGGACCGGTAGTGAAACAAACCCACCCGTTCCATACCCAGTTGATGTTGCGCCGCCAAAGCGAATCCAGTTAAACCAACTATACAGTGCTAAAAATGGAGAAATACTGACAAGACCAACAAGTATGTCACGAGTGATCTGCTGGAGCTTAGGTTTCCATTGATTTCTTTGAGTCCAGTTTACTGAAAATAAGTAGTAAATACCGAGTGCTGGAAGTGGTAAGAAGAATGTCGGATTATAGCTGATAACGACCACGCCATATGAAAGAGCGGCAAAAACAACGTATCGAATCTTTTGCTCTAATCGATACAGTCGAATGAAGTAAAAAGAAAGCCACATGAAACAGATAAACATCATGTGTGCAAAGCCATGTTTGGTGTAGACCAGAAGATTCGATGAAAGAAATAGAAGGATCGCCAGAAAAATGGCTGTACGATCAGAAAAATTAAATGTCTTTAAAAATAAGTAAAAGGTAGTAATGAAAACTGCTCCAAAAAAGGCATTGGTCATGCTCCCGAAAAGCATAATCGGCCAGTCATTATCTAACGGAAAGTTTTTGGTAGGTGAAACATCTGCTAGTCGGTTAAAAATATCTTCAGCAGCTACTGCAGGCAAGTAGGCCAAAGAGTAGCCTAAGCCTGTTGGTGAAAACTCTTTGCCATCACGCCCAACTTGGACATTCATATGAATGTTATCATTTGGGTACTTCGCCGCAGGCATTTCAAATGTTTGGGTATAGTAGATTTGTCGGGCAACAGCTAAGTACTGCAAACCATCTTGTGACTCCACTATTCCAGAAGACAAAAAAAAGCAGCAAAGACCAAGCTAGAAAAAAAAGTGTGATAATTTTTCTTAACATATGATACGATTATCCGAATCCGAGAATTGTTACCTATGGACAAACATTTACCTAAAGTTTCAGTAATTATTGTAAACTATAATGGTCGTCAATTATTAAGTAATTGTCTTACTTCACTAGAAAAACTTAAATATCCAAAAAACAAATACGAGGTGATCGTCGTTGACAATGCATCCTCAGATAGCTCTGTTACATATATTAAAAGGAACTTTCCAAAAGTTAAGTTACTACAGTTAAGTAGCAACTCTGGCTTTACCGGTGGTAATAATGCAGGCATTGCCGAAGCCAGCGGCGACTACTTTGTACTACTCAACAACGATACTCACGTTGCTCCTGATTGGCTCAGTGAGCTAGTCCTTGCGGCAGAGTCTCCCGAAGTCGGTATCGTTTCCTCAAAAATTTACTTAGCTACGCCGTATGTAAAACTCATCCTCAAGAGCACTATTGTTCAACAGTCTGATCTCGACTCTTCAGCAAACTTTTCACCTCGCGGGGCTTTGCTTGAAAACATATTTACTGAGTCTGATAAAAATCACGTCATCTGGTATAAAAGTGGTTT
>CAYUES010000021.1:0-2027 GCA_964443885.1 uncultured Pseudomonadales bacterium | reverse complement strand
TTAGTGATGTAGCAATGATCAACGGAATTTCACTACGGTGGACAACTGGTACGGCAGAAGTCTTGCTCCCGATTAGTCATGAGAAGAATGTTTTCACTTGCACCTTTCATGGTTACCCAGTGAATCACTCACTTAACTTGCATATTACCGGGGAAATAAATGGTAAAGAAGTTTTTACAACGGATATAAAATCTCGAGACGTTCAATGCCAAACATTTACTATTGAAAAAAAGATGGTTAAAAAGAGTCTCATTAACCTAATCCAAAATGCTGGTAATGTTGTACTTTCTAACGGATATAGTAAAGACCGTGGTGGGATATTACGTCGTGCCGATACTGAGTACCTTGAGTTCTATGAGGAAGACTCCAAGTTCTTCAATAATCCCGCCAATTTAACTGCTGCGTGTGGTGCAGCAATGCTCATCAAGAGAGAGGTTGTCGATCAGATAGGTAATCTCGATGGGCATTACTTTATGTACTATGAGGATGTGGACTTTAGTTTACGAGCTTGGAAAATGGGTTGGGACATCGTGTATGCGCCGAAAGCAAAAGTGTATCATGCACACCGAGCAACAACTGGCAAGAATGAATCAAGTTTCTTTATTAATATGACTGAAAAAAATCATTTACTTGTTGTTTTTACCCACTTTCCTTTGCATATCATTTTGCAGGAGTATATGCTATTTTTAAGGCGCGTTGGATACTCAGTTATCAAACAGTTCTTAGCACGCTTTAAGCAGTGGCATCACTATCCACTTTGGAGAGCCAGAGCAACGGGCCGATTAGATGCCTTGCTTGTTTTACATACATTGATACCAGCAATAGTTTGGAAAAGGCTCTGGTGGGAAAAACGATATCAGCGACAGTTTAAGCAACTTAAATCATTACTATACTAAGGGGTTACTATGGCCACTAAAAGAAAGACTGCTGCTATTTTTAATAGATGGTTATTTACGCTTGGTGGCGGTGAACAGGTCACATTTGCGTATGCTGAGTGCTTGCGTGATCTTGGTTACGAAACAACTCTTCTAACGCATAAGGAAGTAGATATTGCAGCCGCCGAGTCCAAGATGAATGTAGATTTACGAGACATCTCAGTCGTGTACTTACCTCAAGTGGAACCTCATCAGCTTTCATCATACACAGCCGAGTACGATGTTTTTATTAACACCTCCTACTTAGATTACTTCCCCAACCATAGCAAGAAAGGTTTTTTATCAGTCTTCTTTCCTGGAGAGATCTACCTCACACCATGGGAATACGTAAAACGATTGATTATCGTCCCAAGCTTTAGAAACTTCTTTATATATCCAACTCAGTATGAAGGCTTTACAGGTGATCAATACAAGAACGAAAAAATCTATAAGTGGCTTGGTAAAACTTCTGCAGTTTCCTTCTCCAAAGACTCAGTCAAAAATCTTTCCATAGAGTTATTTTTACCGACGTTCAGCTTTTCAGCTGTTGAGTCACTACAGTTTACTTGTAACGATTACTTGATAAAACCACACGGTCACAAGCACATTGCCAGTAGAAACTCGATTGTATATGAGTTTTCAGCAACAGAACCAATACGGAAGTTCGCAATTTTAAATCCATTGCATCACGAAAATGCAATTGCCTTAACCAAACTGACTATTCCTGACATTCGCTACTTTTTCTACAATATATTTAAGGCATACTTCCCGAAGTGGGAGATGCGTTTGCACGGTGGACCGAGCGCTACAACATTAAGTGACTTGCAGTCATACCAAGGAATTATCACAATCTCTAATTTTTGCCAATTTTGGATAAAAAAATACTGGGGACTGAGCAGTAAAATTCTCTATCCACCTGTTAACATCGATTCATTTAAACCTTCAAAAAATAAAAAAAACTGGATCACACACATTGGGCGTTTCTTCGTAACTGGTCACTCAAAAAAGCAACTGGAGCTGATTCGAGTGTTCAAAGATCTAGTTGATCAAAAACTCATTGATTCCAGTTGGGAACTTCATTTTATCGGTAGTGTCCATGAAGGGAAAAATCAT
>CAYUES010000020.1:0-18447 GCA_964443885.1 uncultured Pseudomonadales bacterium | reverse complement strand
CAATGAAACGTCATGGTTTTCATGGTGGCCCAGCTACACATGGTCAATCTGACCGTGCTCGTGCGGTAGGTTCAATTGGTAACCGTACTACTCCAGGCCGTGTCTGGAAGGGTAAAGGCATGCCAGGACATTATGGAGATGAAACTAAGACAGTTACAGGTTTAGTGGTAGTCCACGTTGATCCAACTTCCAAAGAAGTTTGGTTGAGCGGTCCAGTTCCTGGTTCTATTTCAGGGTTAGTCAAGATTCGTAAAACTGGTGAAACCAAGTCTATCGAGCTCGATCTCAAAGCATCTGGTATTACCGTTGCTCCAAAAAATGAAGAACCAACTGTAGAAACTGAAATCGCAGAAGAAGCAGCTCCAGCAGCTGAAGCTCCTGTAGAAAGTAAGGAATAACTCACATGAAACTGCAAACATATACATCTACCGGTAAACCAGGCACACTCACAGTCAGTGATGCCATCTTTGCTGCACCAGTCAATAAAGCGTTATTGAGCCAAGCTGTTCGTGTCTACTTATCTAATGGTCGCCAAGGAACAAGTAAAGTTAAGACTCGTTCTGAAGTCAACCTCACCAAGAAAAAAATGTACAAGCAAAAAGGTACCGGTGGCGCACGCCACGGTGCACAAAGTGCTCCAATCTTCGTTGGTGGTGGTGTAGCTCATGGACCAAAAGGTATTCAAAACTATTCATTACGATTACTTCAAAAACAGAAACAAAAAGCATTAATTTCTGCTTTAAGTTGGCAAGTTGAGAGTATCCAAGTGATGGATGAACTCGAGAACTCAACAGGCAAAACCAGTGAACTCTCAAAGTTACTCACTAAAGTAAGTCCAGATGCTCGCAAAATAACAATCGTTATTCCAACTGTACAAGCTGAGTTGAAAAAAGCCTGTCGAAACATTGAAAACACCAGAATAATTGCAGCTACTGAACTGACTGCCCTCGATGTGTTGCAAAGTGATACGATTTTGATCACAACTGCAGCAGTCAAGGCCTTAGAAGAAAAACTAGCTACTTTAGCTAGTACCGTCAAGCGAGTTGTTGCCAAAAAGGCAGTAAAAGTACCACATCAGCATCCTGCTGTTGTGAAAGCATTAGCAAGAAAAGCTGCCGCTAAAACTGCAGCAAAGAAATAAGATATGAATCCGTTTACGATCAAACGACCAATCATTACTGAAAAATCTATGCGCCTCGCTACAAGTGAGAACGCATATACTTTTGAAGTAGATCGTAATGCTACTAAGAATCAAATCTCAGAAGCAATTGAAACTTTATATGGCGTCACTGTCAAAAAAGTTAACATGATCATGTTGGCAGCTCAAACTCGCCGCACTGGTAAAAAGAGATTGACCGCAACTATTGGTAAACAGAAAAAAGCGATCGTAACCTTAAAAGAAGGTCAAACCTTAGACGTATTCGATATCAATCCAGAGGGTAATAAATAAAATAATAGTTTATGTTAAAACAACGCAGACCTACTAGCCCTGGACAACGCCATCAAATGGACGTCGATCGTTCATTCTTGCATGCCGAGGGTCCAGAAAAATCTTTGTTACTGTCTGGGTACACCAAACGTCAAGGTCGTGGCTTCAAGGGTCGCGTCACTGTTCGCCATCGCGGCGGTGGTGTTAAAAAGAAAATTCGCATTATTGACTGGAAACGAAGAAAGTTCGCTATTCCTGCTCGCGTTGTTCGCTTCGAGTACGACCCACTTCGTGGTGCTAACTTAGCGCTCTTGTTCTACAAAGACGGTGAGAAAGCCTACATCATTGCTCCAGAAGGTTTGAACATTGGCGATGAAGTTGTATCTGGTATGGACGTTGAAGTAAAACCAGGCAATGCACTACCACTCAAGAATATTCCAATCGGTATGCCGATCCACAACATCGAACTGCGCGCTGGTAAAGGTGCACAAATGGTTCGTGGTGCTGGTGTCAGTGCAATGATTCAATCAAAAGATGGTGCAATGATCGCTGTTCAGCTCCCTTCCAAAGAAGTTAGATTGATAAATGCCGAATGTTTCGCTACAATTGGCCAGGTCGGAAATCAGGAATGGAAAAACCGCAAGATCGGTAAAGCCGGTCGCAAGCGCCTCATGGGTATTCGCCCAACAGTTCGTGGTACTGCACAACATCCAGGTTCACATCCACACGGTGGTGGTGAAGGACGTTCAGGTATTGGTTTGAAACATCCTAAGACTCCATGGGGTAAGATCGCTATGGGTAAGAAAACCCGAGATAGAAAACGACCAAGTACTGCGCTTATTATCAAGGATCGCAGAGTTAAATAAGGAAATATATGAGTAGAAGTTCTAAAAAAGGTCCATTCGTTGATCCAAAACTAACTAAAAAAGTTATGGTTCAAAAGCAAACAGGCTCAAAGACTCCAATTAAAACTTGGACTCGAGCATGTGTGGTTAGTCCAGACTTTGTTGGACACACCTTTTTAGTGCATCAAGGCAAAGTCTTTGTAGAAGTATTTATCTCAGAGGCAATGGTTGGCCACAAACTCGGTGAGTTTGCACCAACTCGTACGTTCAGAGGTCACGGTAAAATCGTGAAGCGTCTGATGACTAAGACATAAGAAATTATTTATGACAATAACTGCATCACAAATCTACTCTCGGCAAGCTCCTCGCAAGGTGAGATTAGTGGCTAACACTGTTAAATCATTACCATTGGTTGCTGCATTTCAACAACTTGGTGTGATTAATCGAGAAGCAAGTATTTTGGTTATGAAAGTGTTGCGCCAAGCGGTTGCAAACGCGACTCACAACCATGGCTTAGCTACTGAAGATTTAGTCATCAAGAGTATTCGGGTCGATGCTGGTACAATGTACAAGCGCTTCCGGGCTGTTAGTCGCGGTCGTGCACACTCTATCATCAAGAAAACCTGTCACGTTACTGTGGAATTGATGGAAAAAAGTGATGTCATCCCAAGTAAAAAAGAGCAAGCTAAACTAGCTAAAGCTGCCGAAAAAGTAGCTCCTGCTACCAAAACTGAAACAGTTGAAACAAAGACAACCGAGAAAAAAGAAGTTGCAAAAAAACCACCTAAAAAGAAGGCGGACAAATAGGTGAATTTGTAGTAAAATCTACACTTCGAAAAGAAATCTGGGACAAAAAGTAAATCCAATCGGCTTTCGTATAGGCTCCTTCTTAGGCTGGACCTCTAAATGGTTTGCAAATAAAGCAGATTATTCAGACTTAGTCATCGAAGACTTCCGCTTACGTGAATACTTACACAAGAAATTGGCAAGTGCTGGTGTCGTGAAAGTTGAAATTGAACGCTCATTAACAGTCATCAAAGTTATCTTGCACGTTGCTCGTCCTGGTGTTGTCATCGGTAAAGGTGGCGCAAACTTAGAAGACATCAAGAAGCAAGTGGAACGCCAATTGAACGTCTCAAAACTAAAGAAAGACAAAGTAAAGATCGATTTACGCGTTGAAGAAGTGCCGAACCCAGACTTGAGTGCAAAGTTAGTCGCCGAGCGCATCTCTGGACAGTTACTGAAGCGCTTCCCACATCGTCGTGCTGTTAACCAATCAATGGAACGCGTCATGCAAGCTGGAGCTAAGGGTATTAAAATTTCTTTAGCAGGCCGTATCGGTGGCGCTGAAATTGGTAGAACTGAAAAGTATTTTGAAGGAAGTATTCCAACTCAGACACTTCGTGCTGACATTGATTACTTCCATGAACCAGCTTTGACACGCTCTGGCTACGTCGGCATCAAGGTCTGGATCTATCGCGGAGAAAAGACCAACTAAAGGATTACGTTTATGTCAATGATGCAGCCAAAGAAAGAGAAGTTCCGTAAGCAGTTTAGAGGCAAGCGTGGTGGAGTTGCTCAACGTGGTGCAACAATCGCTTTTGGTGACTTCGGTATGAAAGCTATCACTGGTGGCTGGATTACTTCAAGAGAAATTGAAGCTGCTCGCAAAAAAATTACGTTTATGACTAAACGTGCTGGTAAGTATTGGCTTCGGGTTTTCCCACACAAGCCAATCACTAAGAAACCAGTCGGTGTGAAGATGGGTTCTGGTAAAGGTCCTGTCGAAGAACACGTGGCAGTTATAAAACCAGGTGTTATTATCTTTGAACTAGGTGGCGTATCAAAAGAAGTAGCACAAGAAGCATTTGATAAAGCAGGACACAAACTATCGGTTAAAACAGTAGTGGTGAGTAAATAATATGAAACGAAACGACATAACAGCACTACATGAGAAATCTACTGCAGAGTTGAATACACAACTGCAAGTGACTCAAAAGGATTTAGCGACTGCCAAAATGCAAAAGGTAGTAGGCAAATTGAGTAATACTGCTAAAATCCATGTCTTACGTGAAGACATCGCAAGAATTAAGACTGTACTACGTGCACAAGAATTACAGGCACAGCAATAAGATACGAGGAAACTATGAAAACATTACAAGGAAAAGTCGTTGCTCTCTCAAGCGCCCAAACAGTTAAAGTAACTGTTTCACGACAATGGCCACATCCTTTATACGGCAAACAAGTGCGTCGTACAAAGAACTATGCTTGTCACTATACTGGTACTCCTGAAGTAGTCGTCGGTGATGAGGTTGTAATTCAAGAGACACGACCATTAAGTAAAACTAAACATTTTAAAGTAGTAGAAAAAATAGCAAAGTAACATGATTCAACTTAGAACCGTTGTACAAGTCGCAGATAATAGTGGAGCCAAACAGCTTCGTGTCATTCAAGTCTATGGTGGTTCAAAACGCCGCTTTGGGTATGTTGGTGACATGGTGATGGCATCTGTTATTGCTGCTGATGCACAAGGCACAGTTAAAAAAGGTGAGAAAGTTACTGCAGTAATTGTGCGCACTCACAAAGAGAATCGTCGCCCAAATGGCGAGTACATTCGCTTTGATGATAATGCAGTCGTCGTTGTCGAGTCACGCACCAACCCTGAACCAGTTGGCACACGCGTCTTCGGAGCGATTGCTCGTGAAGTAAAGAATAGAGGATTTAATAAAATTGCAAGTTTAGCACCAGAGGTCTGGTAATATATGAAATTTAAAGTCGGAGACAAAGTACTAGTAACAGGTGGAAAAGACAAAGGCAAAACGTCTGAGATTGTTCGTATCATTCCTAAAAGTGGTCGGATTGTCGTTAAAGGCGTCAACATGTACGTCAAACACATGAAGCCAATCCAAGGTCGTGCTGGAAGTAAAGCATCTATGGAGCGCGCTTTACCAACTGCCAAGATCGCAATCATTAATGATAAAGGTCAACAAGATAGAATTGGTTACTCGATTGCTAAAGATGGTACAAAGACACGCGTCTTCAAAAAGACCGGTGCAGCTGTGCCAGAATCTAAAAAGGCCACAAAGTAAGAGTTTATGACAACGCTACAAAATAAATACAATCAAGAAGTCCATGCAGCTCTCAAAAAAGAGTTCAAGATTAAGAATACTTTTGCAGTGCCTAAAATCACTAAAATTGTACTTAATACTGGTGTTTCTCAACCTCAAGATCCACGCGCTCGTAAAGCTGTTGTTGAGAACGTGGCTGCTCAATTTGCTTTAATTGCTGGTCAAAAAGCAATGATCACGACCGCGACTAAATCGATTGCTAACTTCAAACTTCGTGCTGGAGATCCAATGGGTGTTAAAGTAACGCTACGCGGTGAAAAAATGTGGGAGTTCTTATATAAGTTACTTACTGTTGCTTTACCACGGGTTAAAGACTTCCGTGGTGTGCCTCGCACAGCTTTTGATGCAAATGGCAACTACAGTCTGGGAATTCAAGAACAGATCATCTTCCCAGAAATCGAGTATGATAAGATTGAAAGTATTCGTTCCCTCCAAGTAGTAATCTGCACAACTGCTCCATCAGCAGATCAAGGACTTCGGTTACTTGAACTTTTAGGGATGCCTTTCAGTAAAGAAAGTTAATAGAACACGGAATAATAATATATGGCAAGTAAATCATCGATAGCAAAGACAAAAAAAGAACTCGCACGTCGCGCTGCCTATTGGAGTGCTGGTGTGAGAAAGCCAAATCGGGTGTCGACTAAGGGCGTAAACCGGTGTAAAATTACTGGTCGTTCTCGGGCATACATGCGATTCTTTGGCTTAAGCCGCTTAACGTTTCGAGAGTTAGCTGCAAAAGGTGAATTACCAGGAGTAGTTAGAAGAAGTAAGTAAATAAATATGACTGATCCAATTAGCAATTTTATTATCAGCATTAAGAACGCCCTCATGGCTCGTAAAGAGTCAGTGACCGTTCCGTACTCCAAGCTCCAAGAATCTATGGCTGGAATCTTGACTCGTGAAGGGTATATTAGTGAAGTTAAAATTGACGAGACTTCACCATTCAAACAAATTGTGATTACTCTCAAGTATATTGGTAAGTCACCAGCTGTAACAGAAGTTCGCCGTCTCTCTAAACCAGGTCGCCGAGTCTATGCTCCATCTGGTCAGATCCCAAAAGCACTCGGTGGCTATGGAATTACGATTGTTTCTACAAATAAAGGAATCTTAACAGACAAAGAAGCACGTCAACAACACGTTGGTGGTGAGTTAATTTGTCAAGTTTGGTAAACGTCTATGTCAAGAATCGGAAAAAAACTATTGACTCTTCCTGCTGGGGTAACTATTACAGTTAACGCTCAGGATGTGTTGGTAAAGGGGCCAAAAGGGGAGCTGACAGTTCCGCTTTTTCCTGCAATTGCTGTCGAAGTTTCAGAAGGCAGTGCAAAAGTGACTCGTAAAAATGACGAAATTCAAGTCAAAGCTCACCATGGTTTGGTCAGAAGTTTACTTGAAAACAATATCTTAGGTGTAACAGCTGGATATGAAAAAACTTTAAAGTTGGTCGGTACTGGATACCGCGCGACTGCTAAAGGTCAAGGATTATCTCTTGCAGTTGGTTTCTCTCATTCAGTTGAAATCGATGCAATTAAAGGAATCACTTTTACACTCAAGGGTAACGACACAATCGTCATCAATGGTATTGATAAACATTTAGTCGGTCAAGTTGCTGCCAATATCCGCAAAGTTCGTCCACCAGAGCCATATCAAGGCAAAGGGATTCGCTATAGTGATGAAGTAGTCAGACGTAAACAAGGTAAAGCTGCCGCGTAAAGGGCAAAAAAGTATATATGAACATGCGCCAAAAATTACTAGCACTTCGTGTAGCACGCAAACAACGCGTTCGTGCTAACATGCAAGGAACTGCCACGAAACCTCGCGTCAGTGTGGCTCGTTCTAATCGCTATATCTTCATGCAAGCAATTGATGATGTCGCTGGCAAAACTATTTTCGGGCTTCGTGATACTACAGGCAAAGAAACAAAAATGGAGCGCGCTACCGCAACTGCCAAAAAATTTGCTGCTCGATTACAAAAAGAAAACATCACTCAAGTAATTTTTGATCGCGGACCATACAAATATCATGGTCGTATCCGAGCAATTGCCGATGCACTTCGCGAATCAGGAATTAACGTATAATACTAGGATCTTATGAGAACTGAACAAAAACGCGAACCACAAGAATTTGAAGAAAAAGTTATCCAAGTTTCCCGTGTTTCTAAAAAAACCAAGGGCGGCAACAAGATGGGATTCTCAGTTCTAATGGTGGTTGGTGACCGTAAGGGTCGCGTTGGAGTTGGTTTAGGTAAAGCAAAAGATGTCCAAGCTGCTGTTAAAAAGGGCGTTAAAAAAGCAAAAAAACACTTAATCATGGTTCCAATGAACGGAACAACTATTCCTTTCAAAGTGAATGTTAACAATGGTGCAGGTGCAGTTATGCTCAAACCAGCTCCTAAAGGTTCTGGAGTTATCGCTGGCGGACCAGTTCGCGCAGTGGTTGAAGCTGCAGGTATTCGCGATATTTCAAGTAAGATCTTAGGCAGTAGTAACCAAGCATCTAGTGTCTACGCTACATTTGAAGCCCTCAAGCAAATTGAGAGAATCGTCAAACTGAAAGGTATTACCCTAAAGTCAGTTGCTCAATCTGAGGCAGAAGCCGAAAAATTGATGGAAGCCGAGCAAGAAAAAGCAAAGAAAAAGGCTGAAAATAAAGATATTAAAGAAAAAGAAGCTCGTGCTGAAAAAGCACCAAAGCAAGCTCAGAATGCTGCACCAAAAACGGTAGCTAAACCTACTGGAAAAACTGCACAACCAGCTCCTAAAACAGAAGGTGAAGCCGCCCCAAAAAAGCCAGTTACAAAAGAGAATAAACCAGAAGCAAAGTAAAGTTCGAGTATGTCAAAATTACATTCATTACCAGCAGCTACAACTAAGTCCAAACGCCGAGTTGGTCGTGGAATCGGCTCTACCAAGGGTGGTCATACATCTGGACGTGGTACTAAAGGTCAACTCGCTCGCCAAGGTGCAAAAGTACCGTTATGGTTTGAAGGTGGCCAACTGCCACTTATCAAACGTATGCCAATGCTTCGTGGTAAAGGTAAATTAAAAGCAATGACAAACACAATTGCGGTTACGTTAACTGACTTAGAACGATCACAATCTGCCGTAATTACTGTAGAGAGTTTGAAGCTCGAAAAAGTAATCCCAGCTAAAGCATCCAAAGTTAAAGTAATTGCTTCAGGAGCTATTTCAAAGAAGATAACCCTCAAAGGTATTGCTATAACAGACTCCGCACGCGTTCAAGTTGAAAAAGTAGGTGGTACTGTCGAAAACTAATAGAAAGCGTTACTATATATATCCGTGCAAAAAGCAGTAACCTTTTTTAAAACAATCATCTCCACTCCGGCTCTCCGCAAGAAGCTGATCTTTACCGCAATCATTTTCTTAATTTTTCGTTTACTCGCACACATTCCTGTTCCAGCTGTAGACGTTGCACAACTGCGCACGCTCTTTGCTGGTAGTCAGTTCTTAAGTCTTCTCAACATTTTTTCAGGTGGAACCCTCAGTAACTTCTCAGTGGTGGCGGTCGGCATTAATCCGTATATTACCGCTTCGATCGTGATGCAACTGGGCGGTATGGTCATTCCTAAGCTCAAAGAGCTGCAGAAGGAAAGTGAATCAGGCCGAGAACTCGTTAATCAGTACACTCGATTACTTTCGGTGCCTTTGGCAGTGGTGCAGAGTATCTCTGTTCTGGCCTTACTACGCTCTCAAAACTTATTAACTAGCGCTGATCCGCTAATGATTATTGGAGTGGTACTTACGCTCGTTGCTGGTGCCCTAGTAGTGATGTGGCTCGGTGAATTAATTTCTATATATGGCTTGGGCAATGGTATCTCGATGATTCTTCTGGGTGGCATCTTGAGTCAGCTGCCTACTGCTGCAGCTCAAGTTATTTCTGCAACAACCACTGATCAGATCTTAATTACAGCAATATTTGCTGCTGTTTTCCTTTTAGTGATTGGTTTGGTTGTGTTTATGACTGAAGCAATTAGAAAAGTTCAGATTCAATATGCGAAACGCATTCGAGGCAGCCGCTCATTTGGTGGCCAGATGACGCACTTGCCAATCAAAGTAAATGTTTCTGGTGTTTTACCAATTATCTTTGCTGTGTCCTTGATGCTGGTGCCTTCCTTTATCGCTCGGCTTTTGACTGCATCAGGCAACCCACAGTTTATGGACTTTGGGCGTACGCTCTCGATTTGGTTTGAGCCAACGGCTACCGTCTACCTCGTTACCTACTTTCTGATAGTCTTTTTCTTTACATTCTTTTCGGCGCTTATTTTCTTTAATGCCGAAGATTTATCAAACGAACTAAAAAAGAGTGGTGCCTTTATTCCTGGCACACGCCCTGGTGCGCCCACAAAAAAATATCTAGAGTACGTCGTAACCCGCATCACACTCGTTGGTGCAGTATTCCTCGGGTTTATCGCCTTACTGCCTTCACTCGCCCAAATCCTGACCGGCATTCCATCGCTCGCTATCGGTGGAACTGGAGTTTTGATTGTTGTTTCAGTTATTTTAGAAACAGCAAAACAAGCTGATAGCTTAGTGATTGAACAAAACTACGATAAATATATCTAAAGGAGCAGTATGAAATTAGTTCTCATTGGTATTCAAGGTGCAGGTAAGTCTACACAAGGCAACATGCTTTCGGAAAAGTACAATGTGCCATATCTTTCCTCAGGCCATATCTTCCGCGAAATGGCGAAAGAAAAAACTCAATTGGGTCGTTGGTTGAAGGAAACTCTTAACGCTGGTGCACTTGTTCCAGATGATACTACTTTGGAAGTTGTTTTGACTTATCTAGAAAAACCTGAATATGCCAATGGCTTCATCCTCGATGGCTTCCCACGCACCGTCCCACAAGCTGAAGCATTTAATGGTGCCATTGATAAAGTGATCTACCTTAAAGTATCTGATAAAGAGGCTTTATGGCGTATTTCTGGGCGTAACGATGTTCGTGATGATGAGACACTACAAGCTATCCGCAAACGTATCTCACTTTTCCATGAGCTAACGGAACAGGTTATTGGCTACTATCGCGAGCAAGGGAAACTGGTCGAGATCGATGGTGAGATGGAAGTCCAAGAAGTCTTCGAAGCTTGTGTTGCCGCTGTTGAGTAAAGCTGTAGCTCTCTACAGTAACTGCTATGTTCTAGCTTGAGTTATAATACCTCCTATGAATCTTGCAAAAAAAATTACTGCCATGCGAACCGGAGGTCATCTCTTGGGCGTGATTCGTGACTCACTTGAAAAATACACCCAAGTTGGCATGACTTTTGCAGAAATTGAAGCAGAAGCACAGCGCCTTATTAAAAAAGCTGGCGCGACGCCTAGTTTTTCAACTGTTCCAGGCTATCACTGGGCAACCTGTATCATGAAAAATGACGGGCTTTGTCACGGCATTCCCAATCAAACACGAGTCGATGATGGAGATGTAGTCACAATTGATGTTGGCTTGATTTATCAGGGTTTTCATCTCGATACTACCAATACTTTTATCGTTGGTACGCCTACCTCAAAAAAACAGCAGTTTCTTGAAATTGGTAAAAAAGCCCTACGTAAAGCGATCGATAAAGTCCACGCTGGCCAGTCGGTCTATGCAGTGAGTTTGGCGATGCAAAAAGTCTTACAAGAACACAGCTTTGGCATTGTCTATCAATTAACAGGGCATGGAGTAGGTGAAGAACTGCATATGGAGCCAAGTATCCCTTGTGTAGCTCAAAAGGCCGATAAAAAGGTCTTTTTAAAGGATGGTCAGACGATTGCTGTAGAAGTGATGTATACGGCTGGAGAACCGCATTTAAAGGTCGATACGGATGGCTGGACATATCGCACAATTGATGGCTCACTTTCAGGTATGTTTGAAGAAACAGTCGTAGTTACCCAGAATGGGTGCGAAGTACTGACAAAGTAGCCCAAATCTGGTATACTACATAGTTCGCGGATACTTGAGTAAATAGTCCAAGTCCGCAGTCAAAAAATATGGGAAAAGTTCAAGAACATAAACGTGCTGCCAAGGCGAAACGCCAGGTAGACAACACTACGCAAACTTCAAATAAAGCTGATCGCTTTTTAATTGAAGGTGTGGTTGAGGAATGTTTACCAAACACAATGTTTCGTATTAAAGTAACGGACTCGGAAGTTCCCCAGATGGTGGGCATCGAGTTGCTTGGTACGCTCGTTGGTAAGATGAGACTGTTTAGAATTCGCCTTTTGCCTGGTGACAGCGTCAAGGGTTATGTATCTAAATATGACCTCAAAAAGTGTAAAATTACGTATAGATCAACAAAAACTGCTTCGCAGTCAATTTAGTTCTTTTCAAAATAGGGTTGTCCTGATATAGTTCAGTCCTGTTAAAAGAAGAAAAAAACATATGATTCGTATATCAGGTATCGACTTACCAGAACAAAAGAAAATTGCAATTGCCTTGCAGTATATTTATGGCGTTGGTCCTAAAGTGTCCACCGACATTATCCGTGAAGCAAACATTAGTCCAGACAAACGGACACGTGACTTGACTACCGATGAAATTAACCGCATCCAACGCTCTTTGGAAAGATTCGCTGTTGAAGGAGATCTTCGTCGTATCGTTAATGATAACATCGATCGTTTGCGCCGTATCAAAACTTACCGCGGGATGCGTCACTCAATGAAGTTACCAAGTCGTGGTCAACGCACTCGCACCAACAGCCGTTCAGCACGTGGTGGTGGTAAACGTAAGACTGTCGGCGCACTTTCAAAAGAAATGGCAGCAAAATTAGAAGCAAAGAAATAATCGTATATGGCAAAACCCGCACCAGCAAAACAAAAAACACAAAAAGCACGACTCGTTTCTAAGGGACGCTTGTATATCACAGCAACCTTTAACTCAACGCTCGCCTCGATCACTGATGATGAAGGAAATGTCCTTTGTTGGTCAACTGCTGGCGAATCTGGCTTTACTGGTTCACGCAAATCAACCCCATATGCCGCGACAATTACTGTTGAAAATGCAGTTAATAAAGCTCGCGCCTTTGGGATGCAACAAATGTCATTATTCATTAAAGGGCCAGGTCCTGGACGTGATGTCGCTTTACGTGTTCTCAAGGCTCAAGGTATTAAAGTACCGATGATCGTTGATATGACTCCAGCACCACATAACGGTACAAGACCAAGAAAAGCAAAGCACAATAAATAATATGTCAAGATATATTGGACCAAAAAACAAACTAGCACGACGCATTGGAGAAGACTTAGGTCTTAAGTCTAATTCTGTGGCTGTCTCAAAGCGACTTGGCATCAAACCTGGTCAACACGGGGCTAAGGGCAAGCGCAAACTTTCTGACTTTGGTGTTCAGCTGACTGAAAAACAAAAACTCAAGTACATCTACGGTATTACTGAAAAGCAACTCCGTAGTTTATATTTAGTAGCTAGTAGCAGTGCTGTTGCAACCGGTGAAAGTCTGCTCAGTTCGTTGGAACGTCGCTTAGATAACGTCGTCTACCGCGCTGGTTGGGCAATTACTCGAGCAGGCGCTCGCCAATTAGTCTCTCATGGTCACGTTAGAGTTAATGGCAAAAAAGTAACGATTCCTTCTTACAAAGTTCAAGTTGAAGATATTGTTAACTTAACTGAGAGTATTATCAAGTCACCTGACATGAGTGAAAAAATCAAAGATTCTGAAGCTCACGTTGAGTGGATCGAAAAGAAACAAGCAGTCGCAAAAATTGCTCGTTTGCCAAAACGCAGTGACGTAAAAGAAGGTATTCAGGAGCAACTCGTAGTCGAGTATTACAGTAGATAACAACAATAGTAAAAAGTAGTAGGAATCCAGTTACAGATTTTTTCTCAGACGAGAAAAGAGGTGAAACAAGGAAAACATATATGACAAACACACAAATGTCTATCAACTTCCAAGTTAAGGAAGAAGGACAAAAAAACGGAGCTTCAATCATTAGTATTGAACCTCTTGAACAAGGCTACGGTCACACATTAGGTAATGCGCTTCGCCGAGTATTATTAACATCGTTAACCGGATGTGCTATCACTTCAGTTCGTATTGCTGGTGCAGATCACCAATATGCCGCTGTTACTGGTGTCACAGAAGACGTGCTTGATTTAACTTTAAACTTAAAACAAGTTCGTGTTAAAGCTGCTCAAGAAGGCAAAGGTGTGTTACGCCTTTCAGTAAAAGGTCCAAAAGAAGTGACTGCTGCTGATATTGAAGCTGAAGCAGGTTTTGAAGTCGTTAACAAAGATTTATACATCGCTACTGTTGCTAAAGGCGCAGTACTTGAAATTGACATGGTCGCCGAAACAGGTATGGGCTACGTCGTTGCAGATGAAAAGAAGAGTAACTCAATTGGTGAAATCATGCTCGATGCATTATATTCTCCAGTTATTACTGTTTCTTACAAAGTCGAAGCAACTCGGGTTGGTCGCCGCACCGACTACGACAGAGTTATCTTGACAGTTACTACAGATGGAACAATCTCACCTGCAGATGCTGTTAAACAAGCTGCAACAATTTTACAAAAGCACTTCGCTCAAATTGTAAACCCAGTTGTCCAAGTTGAAGAAGCACCATTAACTCAACTTTCACCTGCAGAAGCAGAAGCTCTTCGCTTGACAGTTGAAGAACTTGATTTACCAACTCGTATCGCTAACGCTTTACGAAAGGGTGGATTCAAGACAGTCGGAGATTTACAAGGTATTCCAAAAATCACTATCGCTAAAGTTAAAAACTTAGGCGAGAAGAGTGTCGGAATCGTTAATGAAGCACTTGAAAAGAAAGGGGTCACACTGGGTGAGTAACTCCAGGTGATACCAAGATTATGAGACATAGAGTAGCAAGCAAACAACTAAATCGGGACACCAAGCACCGTGAAGCATTGATGAAAAATTTAATGCGTTCATTAATTGAGCATGGTCGTATCCAAACAACGATGGCGAAAGCCAAAGTTCTGAAGCGTATTGTCGACAAAACTGTCACAAAAGCTAAGAAAGATACGCTCGCATCTCGTCGTGGTTTGCACGAAATCTTCGGCAAACGCGATGTAGTCAATACTTTGGTAGAACAAGTGGTACCGATCTTCAAAGATCGCACTAGTGGTTTTACTCGGATTACTACGATTGGTGTTCGAGCTGGTGACAGCACGACTATGGTGGAGATTGCTTGGACTGATCAACCTGAGATCGTTGGAACACTTCGTGCTCCAAAATCTAAAGTAGTCGCTGAAAAGAAATCTGAAGTAAAAAAAGAAGCTAAGGTAAAAACAGAAACTGCTCCTAAGACGCCAACTAAAAAGACTGCAAAAGCAGCTACAGAAAAGAAAAGCGCAAAGTAAAGTATGCAAAAAACAACAATGGTTACGACCGCACAAGTTAAACATGATTGGCATTTAATGGATGCAAAAGACCAGGTTTTAGGTCGCTTTGCTACCAAAGTGGCAACTATTTTGATGGGTAAACACAAACCAGAATACACTCCTCATATCGATGCTGGAGACTTCATTGTGATTATTAATGCAGCTGAGATTGCAGTCACAGGTGCGAAACAATTAGATAAAAAATACTATTCATATTCAGGATACCAAAGTGGTTTAAGTACCACTAACTTCTCTGAAATGATTAAGAAACAACCAGAAAAAGTAATTCGTGAAGCAGTAAAAAGAATGCTTCCTGATAACAAGCTCAGAGATCCACGCTTAAGTCGCTTAAAGATTTATGCTGGTACTGATCATGTTCATCAAAGTCAGTTAGGTCAACAACAATAAAGGTACACTTGTATGGCACTTAAAATTAAAAAGAACAACAAAGTCCAAAAAATCGTTAAGAAGATTCAACCACAAACTTCATCTTCTTCTGCAGCTCGTGCTGTCCAACCTGCTATTGCGTTACCAACTGGTGAGTACATTGAAGCAACTGGCCGCCGTAAGGTAGCAAGTGCTCGTGTCCGTTTATACCAGACAGCTGGTGATTTTGTCGTTAATGACAAAGTTGTTGGTGCATACTTTGGTACAATTCGTAATGCGGATAGTCGATACCTTTTACCATTCAAGATAACTGGTACTGAAAAGAAGTTCTCAGTCGTTGCTAAAATCAATGGTTCAGGTGCTTCTTCACAATTAGACGCATTGATCCATGGTATTTCACGCGCTTTAGTTAAATACAACGAAGAGTATCGCACATTGCTCAAACAAGCTGGTTTCCTCACTCGCGATGATCGCATGAAAGAAACTCGTAAAGTTGGACATGGTGGAAGTGCTCGCCGACAACGCCAATCTCCAAAACGTTAAGATTTTTATTTGATTGAATCAATAAGTTTAGTTAGATGTAATTCTACTGCTTAGATTTCTTGGCAGGTCGACTAGGAACTAGTTGTGATTTTTTTGCCGTATTATGTAACTCATTAATACTGGAAATTAAAAGTTTGAGAGCTGCAACTTCTGGATCTTCTGGATTTTTTAAGTATCTGCCAATATATTCTTCGATTCCCCATAATCTAATTAGATGCGGTTTATCGACTAAAAAAGTTCTTATATATCTCAACACCATATACTGCAGGTGATGCAAGCTTCCAGGCGGGCCGATACGCTCATTACTACCACCCCAACGCTCAAACTGCAACTCCGTAGCTTCAAACGGAATATCCTGTTCTTCAAGTTTTTTTAGAGTATTGCGCACTAAATTATCCTGGTACAAGATCGAGAGTCCAGTAATTGTATCTGGATGAAGCTTTAAGAATGGCAACATCCTAAAAAACTGTTGCTCCTCATACAAATCAATACCGACAGTGGTTTTAATTTCTGGAAAAAGCTCGCGTAGGTTTTCAACGGCGTTGACAGTTTGCTCTAGAGAAGAGATGTCCGTTTCCGAGACACCGGCGTTATTAAACAAAAATGCAACCCAAGGTAGCTCATGCTGTATTCTTTTACAAACCTCTACTATGTAACTTTGTCCCATTACAAGCTTGCCCGCACCAAAGGGGTTGCGGAACTCATTTTCTGGATTTACCATCACAATTTTATGAATATCAACTTGGAGTCCTTTTTTAAGACCTAGTAGCAATTTATCGAGATAATCGAGTGCAAAAAGTGCAAGTGGAGAGTCTACAGTAATATGCGGGCTGAGCGGTGGCAAATGTCCATGATCGCGAAGTTGTTGAGAAATTTGAAGTGGGAGATTGTGAATAAATTCTTCACCAAATACAAGCGAGAGTTCATCAAAAGTAACGCCGTTTTTTTGTGCTGACTCGTTAGAGACATATTCCAGAAAGTGAAGAACTTTCTGTGGGGTATGGGCCTCAGGATAACGGGGAGATTTAATAGGACCAAGGCTAAGTGTGATTTTTATATTAGCGGCTGCGAGCGCCTTAAGCCAGGGCAGGTAGTAGGAAAGATCAAGTTCATTTTGCTCGGTTACACACTGATTCCAGCGCATGGCAAACCGCACTTGAGTAATACCAAGTTCTTTTAAAATTGAAATAGTTTGCTCAATAGTTGTACCAGGCACAGCCCACTCTAAATGTTCGGGCGAGAGCGTACAACCAATTTCTAGTTTACTTAAAGATTCTCTATTGTTTTCTAAAAATCTGACCGCTTCAATATATGCTTCTTTTTTTGCTTGATACTGACCTTGAAGAGGTTCAAATACTTTTCGTCCAAGTGAATAGACAATCCGACCTGCAATTATTGCTAATAAAAAAATGGCTTCACGGCGAGGCAGTTTCATATCTAAGTAGTGTGCGTATTCTTGTTTCACTATTTTTTGTAAGATCTCCCAGGCTTATTTTCTCATAGATGTGTTAAATAACAAAAAGCCCTGCTCTCACGAGCAGGGCTTTCTAATTTCAATTGTGTATAGCTTGTATTGTATGAACGAGTTCACAACAATAATTGCTGGGTAACTTTACCAAACAGCCTTCTTAAGAGGTTTGCCAACCTTGAGGTTAACAACGCGGTGGCCTTTGATGGTTTGGCGTTTTGATTCGTTACCAAAAGGGACAACTTGTTTATCTTTAACTGGACTGACGTATAAAGTACCAAAGCCAGATAAAACTACTTTTTCACCCTTTGTAAGAGCGCGAGTAATTTCTTCAACTAAAGCCTCGATTGCATCGTTGGATGCTTTCTTGGTGAGGTGAGCTTTTTTTGCCACAATCGTAATCAGTTGTGATTTTGTCATAGAGTTCCTTTCTTCTAATGCACGATTTTGATTTGGTTTTTCGTAGTGTGAGTGTAAATGATTGGAGTCTCAAGTCAATAGTCGGCTCACAGTTATAGTGATGTAACTAGAAGTTAAATATATTGATACTGCCGTAATAATACTATACTTGCCCCTAACATGTCATACCCAACATCGCGTATCGTACCATATCTTCCTGGTACAAACATCTGGTGAAGTTCGTCACTCGCTGCATAGACGAAGGTCAATAAAAGTGCTAAAGCCCATACAGACTTTGAAACTTTTTCACGAAAAGTTACTAAAATTGCACGGTGTAGTAGGAAATATAAAACGCCGTACACAAACATGTGTGCCATTTTTTTGAAGATAAAGTCGTGAAAAACTTCAGTGAAAGAAGGCAAAACTCCTTGGTCTGAAACTACATAAATGAAGAGCGCCCACAATAGAGGTGGTAGCCATGCATTAGCTAATCGGCGCAAATAGTGAAAAGAATTTTTTTCCATACAATGTGGCAGCAGAGCTGATAATTGTCACAAGTCCACTAAGTATACCACCAATGATGACTTGCTTTGGTGGCTCATGTAACTTACCAACGAAGACTGCAGAAGCAGATGCGACTGCATCATTTGAGGTTTCTGTAGAAGTTGTAAATAGTGGTGTAGTAAGTAGTTTTCCCAAATCTGGAGAAAAAGTTGCTCCAAGGATGGCCTGAGTTTTTTGAGCTGAAGCTTCAAGAGCAGTACTAAGTGGTTGAGTGAGTGACTGGATTTTGGACAAAGCTGTTGTAGTGACTTTGGGTGTAGTGAGAGAAGTGCTTGAAGAATTATCTTCTACATTTTGGTCAATTACTGGAGCAATATTTTCTTCACCATCT
>CAYUES010000019.1:0-18464 GCA_964443885.1 uncultured Pseudomonadales bacterium | reverse complement strand
GTTTGGGGCAGCAATGAAGCATTTTTATGTAAGTTGTCCGGTGGCTTTACTGCTGATACCTACACAATGCTTAACGTATGTGTCAAAGCGAGCCAACAAAAAACTGCGTAGCATAGTCGTAACTTTTACACACGCGATACATATTGATATATTATAAGACATTTGAGATAATTACCGTCAAGTAATTGCAAAAGAGAGTGGAGTAGCCTACACTTATAAGTAGGGCTAAGAGTTTATAGCAATCACTAAAGGGTCACATGTCTAATTCTAATATAATAGATGTTCCAAGATATACTCCTGATACAGAAGTACCGCCAACTGTTCCTACCCATAGATTTACTTTCCTTCGAGATAAAATGAATGCTGCTTTGGCAGCGGGCGAAACATTTTCTCGAGGAGTGGAAGACCTCACCGACTCTGCCGTCGATCGTTTTGCAAACTTTGTTAATAGACTACGCAACATTAATCCTAGGTTAGCAGCAGCTTTGAGTCCCGTATTGTTAGTTGTCGCTTGTACAGGCACGGCGGGCGCTGGTTATGGCGAAGCTGATATTCAAGCCGATGTCCAAGCAGCTCTTGATGCTGTTAAAGAGAATGCGGCAGTACAAAATCTCACTAAATCTGAACTAGATGAGCTACAAGCTGTCACTGCTACACCAACGGTGAAGGCGACTGCCACCAAACCTGCACCAACCGAAACTCCAAGTCCAACAGCCACTGCTGAATTAGCAGCAGTTTTACAAACAACTCCAACCACAGGTACTGTTGAAAAACCTCCAGTGGCGACTGCGACTCCTGAAGCTCCTACCGAAAAACATACTGTGAGCTTTACAGATCAATCAAAGCGCAGATTCCGCAGTGGACCTGGAACTGATTATCCGTATACAACATTTGAAGAATCTGAAACAACAATAGCTGGCCAAGCATATGAATACGATCCTAAAACTGTGTTAATTAGAGGTGAAGAAGGTTCAGAGGAAGTTTGGGTTCAGATTTCTTCAAACCCTCCAATAGCCTGGGTAGCAGTAGAGTATCCAGGACTTACATCAGGTGTAAGAACTGTAGAAAATGCTGAAACTTCAGTGGGAGGTGGTGAAATTGATGAAATCTTCATTACTACTGAAGTTAATAAAGTAGAAGCTGCGACAGGTTTGCACGTTGATGGTGCCACTGCTGCAAGTGGTTCTATTACTTTCACTGGCCCGACTGGTGAGACTATGACTGCAGATGTAGTTAGCGACCTAACTGTAGGAATTGGTGCTGCTACAAAAATCGTCGGTAGAGTTGCAATTGGCCCGCAAGGTGATCCACTACTATTGGAAGTTGAACTTGATGCAAATGGTGTACCTGCAGCATATACGCTTTTAGCAACAGCAGATTTACAAGGAGCTTGGGAGCCCGTTGGAGCTGAAACTATAACTGAGACAGAGGTAGAGACTGGTGAAATGAGTACTATGGAGGCAACTTTATTTAAAGTTGTACCTCGAGAATTGAAAGAAGTAGTAGCTACCTTACCTTTTGAATCCAAAGGTTACTGGATACTACCAGATGGCAGAGGATATTTACCTGCTAAAACCAAAGGCATGGCTACTTTAGAGCAAGGTGCTTTTGACACTACAAAAGGTTTCCTCCTAACTAATGAAGCTGGTGGTACATTTTCATTTAATTTGGCAACTGGCTCTTTACTTAATTCGATTAAGTGGAAACAAGTAGATGAAAAGGCAACAGAATTAGATAGCTTATTCAGAAGTAGATTGGGCCTGAACCCAAATGTAGGTATTTCTATACTTAATTTAGATGATATAACTGGCAGAACTGCAGTTCATTTAGGTGGTAATATTATCGAATACGGAAATGGTAATAGAGAAGCTTTAAGTGAAAAACTTATATTATTCGGAGATGCTCGTAATGGACAGGTAATTGTAGAAAGAGACACTGAAGGTGTTACTCAACATATTTGGATTTTCGTAAGTAGAAAAGATAGTGACTTTGCCGATGGCACTGATGAAACAAGAGGGGAGTATATAGCGTACGATACTCTAGTAAGTGCTGCGACCTTTGCTGCAGCAGCATTAAATGAGGGTAAAGACCAACATTATTATGTTTTAGAATGGGGTAAAATTTTTGGTCATGCTATAAATGAACAACTTTATCCTGATGGTGATTTACTTTTTAACACCACTGTGAGCTCAGATTAATTATCTTGTGTAGTGTCTAAAATTCTACTATACTGATTCTAGTGAGAGTTGTATCAACTAAACATGAATCAAAAATATATACTCATTATTGGAACTGTAGCATTACTAGTTGCTTTAGTTGGAGCTGGGTTAAAGCTATACTGGCCACAAATTTCTGAAACACTCAGCAAGGCTGGATTAATATCACCTGAAAAGCAAATTATTATTCTAAATGATTCCAGTCAAAACCTTGACATTACAGTAGATCTTAAGAAACTCACTGAGATTTATAATGCAAATGTTTCACTTGCTGATGAGAGTACTCAGCAAGCCTACGAACCTATTATTATTGAACTCACTGACACTCGCCAAGCTAACGCTTACATGTGGGAAGTGGGTAAAGTATATGAATCGATTACTGTGGGTAGAATTGTCCCAAATGGTAAAAAAATCACCCTTAGTTTCGACCCTACTATTATGGAACAAGCGGGTTGGAGTAAAAGGGATATCGAAAGTGAAATTGAAGTAGTCTTGGTCCAGAGCGTAATTACTATACCTACGCCTACAATGACTCGAATTGAACTAGAGGAAAACAAAGAAAAAGCTGCTAACATTTTAGAAGCTATCAACTACGAACAATTTGTAACGTTACAATGAAAAAATTTGCACTTATAGTCAGCGTAACTTTTGCAGTATTTATCTCATTATTCGTATTTACCGTTCAACCAGTTCAGGCACAAACCTGTTCAGGTTCTGTAACGTGTGAACATAATTGCGGAACAATATATACTCCACTAAATTGTAAAACCTCATGTCCACCATTTCAACCTAGTTGTACAGAATGTACCGGCTTTACTACTGACTGTGATGAAACGGAAACTGCTTGTGGTTTCGAACACGTTGGTAATAGTTGTGCAGGTGATTGTACAAGTGTTTCAGGAACCTTTGTTTCCTCTAACTGTAGCTATCAAGCAGCTCCCACACCTCGTCCTGCACAAACCCTTTTTGCGTGCAACACAAATACTGGATCATGCTATGAAAGTGCCTGGGGAAGCTACACTAATTCAGGTACCTGTGATGCAGCTTGTGACCCACCTCCAGAAGATGATCCGCCACCACCTCCTCCTCCAGGAACTCGATATATTTGTAATGCTACCTCAAGACAGTGCAATGAAATATCAAGTGATACCGCTGGCTTTGCTGATTGGAGCAACTGTATGACCGCCTGCGCGCCAGAACCTCCTGTTACTCCCGAGCCAACCCCTGAACCGCCTACTGATCCACCACCACCGGGCAGTTGTCTGGATGAACATGACTGTAGTGTGAATATTAACCAGTTCGACTGTTGTGCAGGTACCTGTGTAGCTGAAGGTTCAAACTGTCCACCACCTGAGTGTAGCAATGTTGACCAGTTTGGAGCCACGAATGTATGGTTGCGTGTCGTTTCTCAAGATCCCACTACAGGTAGTACTATTTCCTGGAAAGGGCCACAAGATACTAGCCCCGTCGTAAATACCAACTGGAGTGTGCAAGGTTTAACTGCGGAGGGAAACTTCCAACAGTACAGAGGTTATGAAAACGTAGACGTAAAAACATTTAATACTACAAAAAATAAAATCGATTCGCAGATGCGTGTAGATGTTGGTAGCAGTCCAAATGGAACTGTTACGATTATTTCTTGTGAATCAGAAGTGGAACAAGAGCTACCTACCACTCCCGCACATGGATTAGCGTGGTCTAACCATTTTTGTTCTGGTGGATGGGCATGGGAGCCAGAAGCATCTGGCCGCTATCCTGCCAAGACTAAAGAAGCCTGGGACGTCGATTACTATACTCGGATGAATGGTGCCGAAGAAAGTAGAGAGCCGCAGCACGATCCGGATGGCTGTTATGGCTTGTTCTTAAATGGCTACTATCATGAGCAGATCGTCAAACTACTGACGTTTGCAGATGCAAACCATTGGGCGGACTTACGCTACGACGAGTACTGGAGTTTGGCATACCAAGCATGGGATGAATATGGTAAAACCCGTGATATAGATACCGTTATCACTTTAACTCCCCCCAAAAACCACTACTGTTTCAATGCCTATTGGTACAAAGTCAATAATGATGAAATTGCTACTACACAGTCAGTCGGTACCACGTTGAATACGGATGGTTCTTGTCTCGTGCGATTCAATCCCGGTAGCAGAGGCAACCTACTAGTCATGGAAGTAAAAAAAGTAGCAACTATCGAGTCATGTACAATCATACTCGAAGACCCATACACAGCTCCAAACGTCCTGACATCCAACCTCACGATTGATAATTACTCTGCCTTTAATGCACATGTCACCGGCGAGTCATCCGAGCCAGTGCCTCCAGCAGTAGAGCAAACAAAACTGTGGTTTGCCAAAGAAGACTTTACGGCGCTAGACCCGGCCGATATACCAGAAGGCTTTATAGCCGATGAAAATAACACACCAACTAGAAGTTTCTATTATTATGAAAATAATACGGGACTCAATCAGCAGTGTTATGCCAATAGTGAGCAAGCATGTAGTATGTCGGTAAATGTTACTAAAAACGTTGGAATTCTACCGCTACCAATCTTTCCTGTAGGTAAGTATAAAGTCTTCTGTGATTCAGCAGGTGGGGCATCATCTTGTTCTGGAAACCCTCAATGTGTTGAGAACGGTGGCACCGTGGACTGTGCAGCAGTTGGTTACAAAGACTGTGTCCCAGATACAGAGACACCACATGATAATGCAACCTTAACAGTGGCCTGTAAACCGATCTGTAGTGTGACTTGCTCGGATGTTCCGTATGCAGATGGTTGTGGTGGCATGTGTCCAGTAGGTGAAGACTACGGCGTTCCAGCCACTCCAAATGTAATCGAACCTAGTATGAATGCTCAGTTCTCTCCAACTAGTGCTTCACCACACAGTTACGATATTCAGTGGACCGTCAGTGATATAAGTAAAATTGGTCGTTTTGAGCTTGTAGTCTACCGGAAGAGTACTGAATTTGCTAACAATGCGACTGCTGCACATCAAGCATATATGGATGGCAGAACTGATGAAGTAGTTTCCCGCCAGATTGCAAGTGATGGCTCCACCTTCTACGAGTACGAGGTGGATTTATTGCCACTCCTAACTGGCCAAGACTGGGATATGCAACTTGCGATTCGCAGTATTAATACCAGTTGTAGTAACGAAGGTCCTTGGCAGTACGTAGACTTCAAGCTCGTAGGTAGCATCAGTGGCGCCATTTACCTTGATCCAAACAATAACTGTAGTAGCAGTACGCCAATTAGCACCTATTTAACAAGTGCTAGTAGTGTGGTGGCCACTCCAATTGGAGGAATGCCAAACTTTAGTTTTGGTAGTACAAATAGCTTTGTGGGTGCAAACTATAGTATCAACTTCCTGCCATACAGCCCAACCTTTTGGAATGAAAGTTGGAACTACCGCCGCTGGCAAGCTCAGTTGAATATTCAGAATCCAAACTTGGAAGAAGCATACGTTTGTTCATCCTGTAACAGACTAAATCCAACAAGTATCTTTACTTGCAACGCAACTGACAAGACAGTTCCAAGCACGGCAAACTACTTTGTACGCTTAATGAATCTCGCCAACGACGCTTGGTGGCAGACCTGGGGCGGGAATGTCTATGGCCAGTCTACCGTATACTCTGACGTCCCACCTAGCTGTACTGGTCCAAATTGTAAGCGAACGATGATTGCCAACATCAATACCGCCGGAACCGACAACTCAGCAGGTGTCCCAATTAGTCAAGGTACCGTCAATGCTGGTGATGGGAACTTCTTCTCACAAAATAATATTTCAGCTGGTGGTAATCCTCGTGCTAACAGTATTAGTTCAGCTTTTAGTCCAACATTGGAAAACTTCACATACTTCTTAACCAATATAAACATTCCTATTCCAACCTCAGTTACCGATGCCGGTGACGTTATGCAAGTCAATCGAACCGTCAACTCCGTGACTGAACTTATTGAAGCCTTCCGCCGAAGTGGGAGCGATCTGAACTACTACGATACTCAAGTGGATAGTACCAAAATCGTTTGGGCCGATAACCATCTGACGGTCAATCTCGGCACGGCAAATGATGGTTGGGCAGTACCTGCTGGTCAAAAATGGATCGTCTTTGCGCCAGGCAACATTACCTTTACCGGACCAACTACCGATCATAGCCAGTCTGCCCAAGAATACTTAATTCAGGTGCCAAGTGGTGGTTTCCTCGCCTTTATTGCTGGCGGCAACATTACCTTCAATGCTGATCTAGGCTATGGTTTTGATGGAGATATTCCCCTTGATACCTACAATACTCCAGTTGTCGAAGGTGTCTACATCGCTTCTAATACGCTTACAGTCCAGAGCAGAAGTGCAACCAATCCAAATGACTTTAAGTTCGTAGGAGCTGGTACATTCGTGGGCTGGGGTGGAGTAGTGCTCGAGCGTGACTTCGATGATGGGCAAACTCGTAAATCACTTCACAACAACTCGCCGACCGAACTCTTCATCTATCGACCAGATTTAATAATTAATACTCCTGAGTTTATGCGTAAACCAACTATCGATTGGAAAGAAGTTAACTAATTGCCAGGTACGGCCTTTCTCGTTAGAATATCGTATGGCACATACTGCAACTTCCTCTCAAAAAATTGCAATTTTAGATGCTGGTGCGCAGTATGCCAAAGTAATTGATCGGCGGGTACGAGAACTCCATATTGAATCAGATATTCTGCCGCTGACTACTCCGAGTGATGTTTTGAGAAACTATCGGGCTTTAATAATTTCTGGCGGTCCACAAAGCGTGTATGGGGCTGATGCACCAAAGTATAATCCTGAAATTTTTTCACTTGGCATTCCAGTTTTAGGCATCTGTTATGGCATGCAGCTGATGACTCACGTTCTGGAAGGTGCGGTAACTAAAAAAGGCCGTCGGGAAGATGGTCCCTGCCAGATTCAAATTGACCTGCAAACCGCATTATTTACTGATCTCGATTCCACTCAACAAGTTTTGATGAGCCATGGCGATACGGTGACAGAAGTTCCGAGTGGTTTCAGAGTGATTGCTGATTCTGAAGGATTGATTGCCGGAATTGAAAATAGTGAGCGCTCATTGTTTGCTGTCCAGTTTCATCCCGAGGTTGATCTTACTACCAACGGCAGTCAGATGCTGCGCAACTTTTTATACCAGGTTGTCGGGCTGTCAGGCACGTTTACTTTGAAAGACCGCTTAACAACTGCCGTCGAGTATATTCAAGAAAAAGCTGGCAACAAAAAAGTCTTAGTCTTGGTCAGTGGGGGAGTAGACTCGAGTGTTTGTGCGGCATTGCTCCTGAAAGCACTACCTGCAGAACAGATTTATGCCCTGCACATTGATAGTGGCTTTATGCGTCACCATGAGAGTGAGCTTGTCGTAAAGTCGCTCGAGAAACTTGGCTTAAAACTGACAGTCATCTCTGCAACAGAAAAATTTTTGCATGCCACAACCGTGATTGATGGCAAACCTACTAAACCATTGGCCGAAAGTATTTCTCCTGAAGAAAAACGTAAAATCATCGGTGACACCTTTATTAAAATTGCTGAAGAAGAAGTGGCTAAACTTGGTATTTCTGTCGAAGATACACTACTAGCACAAGGCACCTTGCGCCCAGATTTAATTGAAAGTGCTTCACGTACCGTCAGTAAAACAGCTGAAACTATAAAAACTCACCATAACGATACCCAACTAGTCAGGTTACTGCGTGATCAAGGCAAAGTGATTGAACCGCTGCAAGATTATCATAAAGATGAAGTGCGCAAACTCGGACTCGAACTGGGGCTGCCAGAAGAACTGGTCTGGAGGCAACCATTTCCTGGTCCTGGCTTGGCAATCAGAATTCTTTGTCTCGAAGAAACATTTAAGTCAGATACCTTTGCAAATACTCAAAAACAAGTTGAAAGTTTTAGTGATGATGCAGTGATTGCAAAACTGCTGCCTATTAAAACTGTCGGCGTGCAAGGTGATGGCCGGACATATAGTTATGCAGTGGGATTGAGTACAGCGGGCGACGGTAGCCAGGCTCCAAACTGGCAAAAGTTATTTGCGCTCGCCCGAGAAATCCCCAAGCAAGTTCATCAAATTAACCGAGTGGCATATATCTTTGGTGCTGAAGTCAGCCAAGTTCCACAAGAAATTACTCCGACACATCTTGATTTAGAAACCATTGAGCAGCTCAGAAAAGCTGATCATCTGGTCAATGAAGCACTCGCCAAACATGGATTGCTCCGAACGCTTAGCCAAGTGCCAGTGATCTTGGCACCGCTGCCGTTTGATACAAAAGGCAATCGATCAGTGGTTTTACGGCCATTTATCACCAATGACTTTATGACGGGGCTACCAGCCGTGCCAGGGCAAGATCTGCCTGAAGCAGCTTTGTATGAACTAGTCGCTGAGATTCTTGCTACAGTGCCGAAGATTAGTCGTGTGCTCTATGACTTAACCTCAAAACCGCCTGGAACTACTGAGTGGGAATAAATTCCTGCCTCTGGTACTTGCGCTCTCACCTTCATATTCAGTATGCTGATACAGTACGGGTTTTATGAAGAAAATTTTTTTGATATTAGTTGGACTTGGCAGTATCCTCGTGGCTGGGGGGTTGTGGTGGTTGTACACTCAAGCCCCAGAGGTTTTTTCACCTGAAGATAGGCCACTTGACGAGATCCAAGAGATTGGCGTTGATCGAGAATCCCTCAGAGCCAGCGTTCTACTCGATAGTCCAGCAGGATTACAAGTCCTTACAGTTGCAACGGGAGAGGTCAAGCCACTCGCTGGTTCATTTGAAAAGTTGCAAGATGAGGTGCTGACATTTAGTCAATCAAGCCAAGATACATTCTGGCTGCTTGAAGCAAAAGAGAGAAGTACTCAGGATACTTCTATGCAGGGTTTGCCACCTGAAGATGAAGGAGCTGTCTATAATCGATACTTGGTTAATTGGCAACAAAATCAGTTACAAAGACTAAATGAAACCTTTGAAAAGTATGCTGATTTTAAGAATAAAGAGTTAACCTCTCTAATTTGGGCTAGAGAAGGTGTCTTGGCAGTAGCTTTTGCTACAGTTTTAGACGGCTCGCAGACAACTCCGACTCAGTATGCGCTCGCTTCGCTCGCGCTCGACAACTTCCGCTTCCAAGATTTTGGCACAGTTACCGCATCAAACCTCCAACTACTTTCGGGTGACGAAACTGGCAGTACACTTTTTGCTAAAGTAACTGGTGAAAACGCTGACTCAATCATCGGCAAACGCTTTAACAGTACACAAACCACCACGGTGATATCCGATGATGCTTCGTATTTAGATTCAAGACATGCCCCACCAGGAGTCGCTGCTCGATTTCAAGGGACTACTGTAGAGTTGCTCCAGCTGTCAGACCAACAAGTAAAATTAAGTATCGCGCCCACTTCTGGATACCAACTTGAACCTACCATTTGGTGGTCTGCATCAGGGGAAGTATTTGCAGTCGTGGAGTATCAAGCAAGTGACATTGACACTAAACAAGTTACTTTTTACACAAAAGATGGCACATCACTTTATACAGTACCGACCACTGGGTCGGTCGTCGTTACATTAGCAGTCGATGGCAAAACTGCCGTCATTGCCAGCAACCAAGCAATACTTACAAACGAGCCAGCAGTAGATGCCACACCGGTCGTGTACGAATACATTGATGTCTATGCAGGAACAACTCAAGCGATCAGTAATATTTTGCTAGATAGCACAATCTTGGGAGTTTTATAACTATGCGTAGCTTGCCAACACGATCAGCTCAAATTGTCAAAGCCTTGCTGGTGAGTGGTTTTGTTTTTGTGATGATGATGGTAGCTGGCACTGTACAACAAGTGCGCGCTGAAGTAATTACCATACATCAAAACTTTGAGAGTGACACCGAAGGTAATAATGGTCGTTTAAACTTTTTTGATCCCGTCTACGGTAATAGTAACCCAAATGCGGAAAATGCTCGGATTGTGGTGACACTGCCCGTACCTGATCCAAATCCTAGCCAAGTTATAGTCAAAAAGGTCGTTTTGGAAATGCACGATCACGACGAGTCACTTGTTTTTGATCTACGGCTCAACCAAAATTCCCTTCCAAACTTTGCTTCAAACATAGATATTAAAACTTTAAATGGTGCTCTTTGTAATGTACCGAGTTTTAAAACACGTTTAAATAACCATCACTTGCCTGAGAATCGCTATCTGCAAGATCTATATTGTTACGATCAGCATATCTTTGATATTAACCAAAGTATCAACAGTATTGTGCTCAATATTAGTCGTAAAAATGGTTCTGGCGGTACCAGTACTGATCAGCATGTTCATATTAAAAATATTAGCTGGACAATTGAAAGACCTGATACTACAGATGACGATGACGACGAAGAAGTCGAGGAAATAGTCGGTAGCTGCAACTCAATTTCGGCACCTGACACTGTGGTAAAAGGGCAGTCGGTGGCAATTAGCATGTCAGGCAGTAATGTTATGAAGTATGCACTGCACTACTCACCTGAACGCCCTAACTACTGTGCAGCAAGCAATGCGAGCCCATGGACAGTCATTGGCGGAAACGACACGACTGGCCAGTACACCTGGAACACTTCTGGTTTGCCGGCGGGTGCATACTACATTGCGGCGACAGCTCAACTGAGTCCAACCCAATCTTGTAGTGCCAACCCGTCAGGAAGTTGCGGCACTGCCTTCACTGGCTGTACCCAGTGTGGTAAGAAAATTACAATTGTTGAACCACCGGCTGCTGGACAACCAACCGCTGCACTTAGCAGTGCTTGTTCACCTGCTTTACGAACAAGTGGCGAATCACTGCAGTATGCTGTCAACCTGAGCTCTATCGATACCAAAGGCCTGCCCTTACGACGAGCTTACTTTTATCTTGACTTCACTTATCAACCAAGTACCAATGCTGTCAGGGCATTTCTGGGCACACCATCTTGGTCTGACTGGGAAACTAACTTACGTGCACCTAGAGTAGGTGATAAATTTGCCTACCTTTTGACTAGTTCTAACGTGATGAACAATAATAGTATTAGCTTTCTCTGGGATGATTCTATACAAATTGGGACCTTTAAAGGCAATAAAAAAACATTAGGGCAGTTTGAACAGTTTATTGGACAGAGTCCAGCTACCTTTACTATTTCGACTTGGATTCAAACTCTTAATGGTGCAGCCGTTGTAGAAAACCGTTTTGCTGCTTCAAGTACAGTTGCGATCGGAACCAAAGTTTGTTACCAAGAACCGGTCTGTGTCCGTAACTGTGGAGCTTGTAGTATTGCCGGTAGTTCAGATGGCTGTAGCGGTACTTGTGAGCAAGGCCAGAGTGTGGGAACGCCAAACCCAGTGCAGATTCTCTCGCCAGCAGCAGGCACTGCTTTACCAGCCAATCAAGATTCTTCAATCTTAATTAGCTGGCGTCAAAATCCGAGCGACAATCCAGCAGCACGGTTAGTGGACTCCTATCAACTGATTATTTTCTCAAGTGAAAAGTATTCTTCAGCTGCTGCTGCAGATGCAGCTAGAAAAGCTGGTGCAACAGATATAATCAGCCTTGTTGAATTGGCTGCGCAAGGCGCTCCGGGCACAATCTACTCCAGAAGAATCGTGTTTCCTCAGGCACTTTTGGCAGGGAAAGTTACTATCGCTGTCCGGGCATTTAACACGACCTGTTCCGCCGAAAATGGGGGAGAAATACCTGGACAACCTGGCTCCGGCATACCAGATGAAACCGAATGGGAAGAAGTTCCAAATGTAGAGGTCGAAGGAACATTTAGCGGTAATTTTTATAAATCAGATTCTTGTACCTTAGCTGATGCTGAGCCAATAGTCCTCAACTCAAATTCACTTGTAACTGTTCAAAATGCTGATGATACAACTAAAACATATACTGGATTTTCACAAGGTAGTAACTATGCTGTTTCAATTCCCGCAGCGACACTGGACTACACAGCCCTCTTAAGTATTGATCAAGGCGGCCAGTCAGAAACGTTATCTTGTGCTGCCTGCAATCCCGCTAATCAAGCCGGTGCGTGTCAACTTGGTCGCAGGACAGGACCAACCAACACTGCCAACTTTTTCTTGCGTTCTTACAATTTACGCTTCGGTTCTTGGTGGCAAGCTCGAGGTGGACTGGTCTACGGACATAGTGAGATTAGTTCCAACCTTCCTGTCGACCCTAATACAAGAGTGATAAATGATGATTGTAGAGATGCAGGAAAAGAGTACTGTGATCCATTGTTAGTCCGCAATTTACTTGGTGGTGGTAGTTTTTCTGGAGGAATTCCATTTACAGGTGGTAACTTCCGAGGAGTCGATGGGTGGTGGACAGAGTACCCTGGTCAGCCTCGCGCCAATAATGGAGTTGATGCCAAAAATCATATCACTATCGAAAACTTTAATTATTTTATGCAACGCTTAGAAACTGAATTAACACCTGATCTAACCACCAATGGAACTATTACTAGTCTTCCTGAAGGCCGTCTCGAGAAGGATGCTAAAGTAGCCTATATTGTTGGGGATGTCACTTTTTCGCCGAACGAAACTTTAGTAATTCCCTCTGGTGAAAAGCGTGTAATATTTGTTGATGGTACCTTACGAATTTCACAAGCTCCCGATAAAATTATTGAAGTGCAAGAGGGTGGATTCTTGAGCTTTATAGTTTCAGGTGACATTATTTTTGAGGCATCGGTTGGGCATCTCAATCCAAGTGATGTCTTGCCCAACACTTCATTAGAAGCGAATGTGGAAGGTGTATTCATTGCCAGCAATAGAATCATTGTTGAAACCGCTGGCGCACCTGGTGCTGCTAACAATGACAAAAAATTCGTTGGGGCAGGAACGTTTGTAGGCTGGAGTGGAGTAGAATTACGGAGAACATTTGACGATGGCAACTTGGGTAAAACACGTAATACCACCACACCAAGTGAAAGCTTCTTATATAGACCCGACTTTTTAGTCAATGCACCTGAATTGATTAAATTCACTGAGCTTACTTGGCGAGAAGTTAATTAAAAATTAGTACTTTAATAGGGTAAAGTGCCCACTATATGTTACAAATAAAGTCTTTTATGCAGAAATATACGGCTCAACTACAGCAGCGCAGAGCAGGCTTCACTTTAGTTGAGCTCTTGGTTGTTACCAGTTTAGTTATTCTCCTGCTGATGACAGTTTCAGCAATGTTTATGACTTTTTTAGTCAGTAATGCTCAGACTAATATCCGCCGCCAGATTAAAGCTGAGGGCAATCAAATGATTGCCCAAGTAGAGTTTTTGTTTAGAAGTGCTAAGAGCGTAACCAGAATCAACGCTGACGGGAGCATCGAATCGGTTTTTCCCTGTACTAGTGCTTCTGGAAGTTCGGAAACCCTCAGTTCAACTAACCTCAAGATTGTTGATGCAGATAGCAATGTCTACATTATGAGTTTTAACGATACTGAAGATAGAATTTATATTAAGAATAGTGGCGTAGATAATGCTTTAAATAGTACCTACGTGGTACCTGGAGCGCCAAACATAACCTGTTTTGGCAGCAGTACAAATGCTAAGAAATCAATCAAAATAGACTTTACTCTCCAGTGGGAAGCCGAGAGTACTTTCCAAGAAAACTTCAACACAACCGTTCAATTGAGAAATTCCTAGTGCACTTTAGCGTACTAAAGTACCGTTAATCTTGTTTATAAAATGTCTGCTCAACAGAAGTAGAACGCTGTTTGCCAGTAATTCCAACATTCCAATACACATAAACAGTGATTTTAACCGTACTAATATTAGGAGTTTCAGAAACATCTAAAATCGCTGTTTTATTAAATGCTCTATGAAAGTTCATCGTGTCTTGGAGTGTGTACGGACAGTTGATCATGGCATTCAAGTTTGCATTCGTGAAGCTAGCTGTCGCTACAGAAGTAAATGTACTTGGCACACAGTAGTTTCCATTCGATGGCGTAGCAAGAAAATCATTCCACGACATCACATTGCGATCTTTTCTAAACACTTCCATAGTGTCTTGAGCCAACCGGGTTGCTACTTCTCGGTATTGGGCTTCAGAACTGTTTTTGATACTGTTACTTAGCAGGAGAGCTAAACTCGTCAAAATAAGCCCTACAACGGCTGTAGCAACTAATACTTCAATGACTGTGTTACCGGCTTTTTTAATTGTTTTGTTCATAGTAGTTTATGGGCCTGATAGTACTTCAGTAATAGCTCCACCATTTTCAACAGTAAAATAACTTGTATTGTTCACATCACTTACACTAGTAAACCGTATTGTGGCTGGACTCGGACCGCCAGAAAAGCGAAGACCACGATACAGTGTCCAGAAATCAATATAATCAGGACCAGAGTACGTCATGCCCGTAATGGTTTCACTGTAAACTACCGCAGTGGCTTGCAATGGATCCAGGTCATCTTCACCACAAAGCGCAACAAGAGTAATCACGTTTGAACTTAGGTTAATACGGTATCCTTGTAATCTACTATTATCAGAATTACAGGTACCTGCACCAAAACCAGCTGCCGTCAAGGTTGCACTGGTAGGGGTCTCTCTAACCCGCGCTTTGCCCTGTGCCGTCCGCACCAGTTGTTGCACATTTTTCGCTGTAGTCAGAACTTCTTGCCTGGCTTGAAATGTCATGAATCCTGCAACGCTCCCACCAACTATAATCACCATAATAGTAACTGTAATGAGCAGTTCTAAAAGAGAGAAGCCGGACTGGGCAGTAGTAGGCTTAAGCATGACTTACAGATTCTTTGCACAATAGTGGGTACCATTGGTTATATTGCTAATTCCTGGACATAAGGAATTCGTATTACCTCTTCCAGATTCCATGGTAGCGCATACACAAAATGTCGTACCACCACCAGAATATGTGTAGGGAGGATTACTTGTTTTAGGATCCTGCGGTACCGGTTCACTAACATACGAACCTTTAAGCTGATCTAATACTGTATCAATGCTACCCGATGGATAACTGGTGTTTTGTTGTTTATACAAAGTCAAAGCCTGACGTATTGTCTCCACATCAGCTTTGCGCTTGCCATCTCGGGCACTTTTGCCTGCATTCGTAAAACTCACCAACCCAATTGTGGCCAAGACCACGATAATTGTCGAGACAACCAAGAGCTCAATCAGCGTAAAACCAGATTTATTGTTCTTGAATCCTAACGTGCGGACAGTATTTTTATTCATAAAGGTATGTTTCTCGTACTACTGTAGTTCTTTTACACAAAAGTGAGTTGTTCCACCTGCACTGGTACAGTTATTCGCACCGTAGTTGCCACCCGTGCCGCCTTCCATCTCAGCACAGACACAGTAACTGTAGGTGGTTGGGCAACTATAAACGTAATCTGTACCTGAAGGTTTAGGATCAGATGGAAGAGCAGGCATACCAGCGGCTATCATCGTATTACAGTCATTAACATAGCCAGAATTGTTTGAATAAAACTGCTCGAAGGCCGCTTGAACCGCTTTCATATCACCAACCCGCCTGGCATTACGACCCTTTTGCTGTGCATTAGAGTACGCAACCGCACCCATCGCCACCAAGATACCGATAATTGAGATCACAACGAGTAACTCGAGTAAGGTAAAGCCTCGGGAAAATTTCTTAAACGTAAACATACAAACTACCTTTCATTGCTTCTATCATAGCCACGCCTTGAATTATTTATCAAGAGCAAAAACATTTTTTACTTCCAGTTTGGCAGGCCAGACTACTTACCAGCCACCACAATTGTAATACTATTGATCGAGGCGTCATACGACGCTACTCGCCAGTTATCGAGTAATTTAATACGAGCGACATACGTACACGTTGGGTACGCACACTCATACTTATGAGTCAACTTGCCCGTATCACTATCGATGACAGTAGGGGTGGCCCCATCACCAAAATCGACAGTAGCTTGCACGGTTGTCCCATCTGGCGCATCAGCCACAAAACTAAAATCAACCATCTCACCACTAGAAATAGTGACTTCACGGGTAGAAGGATGGAACAAGGGAGTAGACATAAAAGAGAGCACCAATGGACGACTTGAACACGAACTGTAACAAGTATCACTACAAGCGGTTAAGCCAGTAATACGCTCACCCACGCCAACTTGTGTCTCAACTTTACAGCATTGAAAGCCATAGCCTTCACACGAAGTTACCGGTCCTGCACCAATCAGTTTTTCAGTTGGTTCGAACACAACAATAGCCATGTCTTCCACACCGATAATGCGCTTTTTCTCGAGAAATGAAACATCAATTTTAGCAACTTCAGCAATTTCTTGAACAACGGTATTGAAAACTTGCAACTCAATAGCGCTTCGGCCATTTCCCCAAATTACGCCAGAACCGCCAGGGACTTTGGTAATAAAGGGCGGTAGAACATTTTTGCTAATTAAAATAGGGTTTGTTGAAAATGTATCGCAGGTGACTTCTAGTACGTACTCGGTATTTGAGGTAAAGCGCAGCTGCGCTTGTGTTTCGATTGGAAGACCTTCGGCAGCATCAGCTGCACACTGGGTAGCATAACTACCATTTCTGGACTGGAGGGCTAGTTTTTGGAGCGATGCTTTGAAAGAATTGACTCCCCAAGAAAGAATTACTTCGCGGGCGATAAAAAACCCACCAATACCAAGTAAAAGCACAATGAGTAGTATAGTTAAAAATGAGCCTGCTACCCGCATAGTTATAAAATAAGTGTAGCATACCAGCCTACCAGGTAGTTACCCCAAATCAAACTTATAAGCGCTCCAAGGATCAAAAATGGCCCAAACGGGATGGGCTTTCCAAAACTTGCCTTTTTAAAGAAAATTAAAATAACACCAATCACTGCACCTAGCAGAAAACTCATAAACAACCAAACTAGCACGTCTGGCCAGCCAACAAGTAAGGCGAGTGGAACTGCCAGCTTAACGTCACCAAAGCCAAAACCTTTACCTTTAGTACCAAACCAAAGTAACCAGAAAAAGAGTACAGAGCTTGCCATAGCAACTATGCCGGTCAGCAGATCTGAAACTTGCATGATTCCGGAGCTGGTCAGTAAGAGTCGGTATAAAACCACTAGTACGGTTAAAACGAGGAGTGCAGTATCAGGAATAATCAAATACTTATAGTCAATAATAATGATATACAGCAAAATAATTCCTACTACTAACCAAAAGATGGGCTGTAGAAAAACAAACGGCTGCTGGGAGAGTTGAAAAAATAAGAAGCCGACTACGTACCACCAGACAAAAAGTAACCCCATTAAACTTTCTACCACTGGGTGGGAGATCGAGAGGCGAGTACTACAAAAACGACAGCGGCCTTTGAGGACAGCAAACGAAAGCAGGGGAATGTTGTCGTACCAGCGAAGTTGTTTCTTGCAGTTTTCACATTTTGAACGACCAGCTACCCAAGACTCGCCTTTTTGGGTGCGGTAAATAACTACATTTAGAAAACTACCAATGGCAGCACCAAAAAAGAAGAGAAGTAGAAGGGTCGCTGCAGTCAAAATCATACTCAACTCAGTCTAGCATACAAAACTAGCTATGCTTTATTTTTGGTACTTTTTTCTCTAGTTTGTTCATTGGCACTTTAGGCAACTAAAGTAGAATCAAAAACCCCGCCACTCGGGCGGGGTTTAGGTTCATTCTTAGTTTGCTGTTATGGTAGACAGATTGCTTCACCTACCAGTCCTTCGAGTGGTGTTCCAGTGCGAGCATCTTCACCATCACAGATGATTTCATCAATATCATCCATGTCAGCTGGTATTCCTCCAGTAGCATTACAGCGTGTGTTAGCTTCATCGATAAATGCTTGAGATTGAGGAACAAAACAGACATATGTACTGTCACCTTGACCACCAGCATTAAAGACAAAGAGATCACGTGAGCTAACTCCAGTCGTAATTCTAGAAACAAACGATGACTTAAGCTCGTTAGTACCTTCACAGCCTGAGATTTCGGCACCTTCTTCATCTTCAGCACCTTCAGCTAACCGATCAAGAATCGTACAACCGGTGACATTATTTACAGCTGGAGCTCCAGCCTCATTAATAGCTGTTAATACCATACCAGTACTGTCATCAGCGTCTTCTTGCCAGACAGCGAAGCCTTTAAAGGCATTAAATCTATCCATAGCACTGAGTAACTGTTCAGAATCTGAACGAGTACCAGTGTCCCGACCTCTATTGATTTGCTCAATTGGATTGATAGCTGAAAGCACTGCCGTAGCTAAGATACCTAAGATAGCAATCACGATCAG
>CAYUES010000018.1:9780-18953 GCA_964443885.1 uncultured Pseudomonadales bacterium | reverse complement strand
TTAACCAGACACCAAACAAGGTTAGCATGATTTGAATAAGCCAAGCGCGCTGCACAATCTTTGGTTCTTCCCAACCCATTTTCTGCAAAGTCAGATGAAATGGTGCCGCCGGTAAAATTTTCCGCTTTAAGAATCGTTTGCTCATTAATTGTAAAAATGATGAGGAAATTTCCAAGACAAAAATAAAACCAATGATCGGTAGTGCGAATGCTTTCCCGAGTAGTAAGCCTACCACTGCCAAGGTGGCGCCAAAGGCGAGCGAACCGACATCCCCCATAAACAGCCGAGCCGGGAAAACATTGAAGTACAGAAACGAAATCAACGCACCAATCCAGAGTGCGAGGAATAATGAAAGCGGCACGTCCAAGATTGCGGCTGACAAAAACCATAAGCCAAAGAGTGAAATCATGAGCGAGCCTGCGGCTAGCCCATCGAGGCCATCAGTCATGTTAATCGCATTGGCAAACGCTACGATCGTAAACGTCGCAAACGGAATAAAGAACATACCAATATCAAATGTACCCAAAAAAGGAATATAAATAAAGGAAATGCCGAGTGAGAAAAACATCATAAAACTAATAATTAACGCCAGGACAATCTCAAACATCAGCTTGTGTTTCATCTTCAAACCAAAAAAGCCGGTTGCTTCAAGTTTAAAGAACTTCTTGATATCATCGTATAATCCTAAGATCCCAAATGACATAAACGTGAAGAATAAAATATTTACTTCAGCAGTAATATTTTTGTGATTGCTCGTAATATCGACACCAAAAAACTCTAGGACAGGCAACAAAATCGCAAATAAAACCGAGACAACCGAGATAACTAGTAGTCCACCTCCGACAGGCACGCCGGCTTTTTTTTGATGAAAGTAGTTGAAGATCGGGGTCAGTTTACCAAAGACATCTCTGGTATCTTGTTCAAGCCGTTGAAACTTGAGTGAGTACAGTAAGTTAATGAAGGGAATAATCGCCACCGACGTCAAACAAAACGAAAATAATAAAACTCCAAGTAAAACGGCAAGCGGATTCATAAAAAATTATTCCTTGTTCATTCGGGTAATGTCGGCACCCATGGACTGTAAGCGTTCGGCCAAAGCCTCATACCCTCTTTCAACGTGTCCAATTCCGCTGATGTATGAAGTTCCTTGGGCTGCTAAAGCAGCTACAATTAGTGTAGCACCATGTCGTAAGTCATGCACTTCGAAGTTCCCTGCCTGTAGGGCAGCTGGGCCAGTAATTCGTATGGCGTGAAAGTTCTCGGCTGTATCATCGGCCAAGTTGAAGTTATAAACTTCTTCAGGATTGCTAACTTCAGGATTAAATAACTCGATCTGGGCGCCCATTGACTGGAGTGCTGGTACGTATTGAAAACGAGTCTGCATAATCGTTTCGTGCAAAATACTGGTGCCTTCGCACTGGGTTAAAACTGTCGCAAATAATGGCTGCCAGTCGGTCATAAAGCCTGGGGCAATCTCGGTGGTAACGTTAGTAGCACGAAGTGGGCCTTTGTAGAAAAAGCGAATGCCGAAGCTACCGACTTCATAGCCAGCATTAATCTCTTCAAGTTTGTCCAAAAATGCTTTGAGGTGCTCGGGTTGGGCGTTCTCGATAATCACGTCACCTTTGGTGGCAATTGCGGCGCAGGCATAACTGACGGCTTCGTTGCGATCAGACATGATTTTGTGAATTGCCCCGCCCAGGTTGGTGTTGCCTTGTATCTCAATAACACGATCTGGTTTTCGAGTGATTTGGGCGCCCATTTTATTTAAAAAAGTAATCAAGTCATCAATTTCTGGTTCTTCAGCGGCATTTTGTAGAATTGTCGTACCTTGGGCCGCGGCGGCCGCCAGCAAGACAGTTTCGGTACCAGTGTGGGTGTTTTTGGTGAAGGTGTAGTTGGCACCGACCAAGCCATCTGTCTCGGCATAAATCAGGCCGTTCTCTTCTCTGATTCGGGCACCAAGTGCTTCAAGACCTTCAAAGTGGCGCTCGAGTGGCCGCTTACCAATTTTGTCACCACCGGGGTTGGGGACGACTGCTTTACCAAACTTGGCTAGTAAAACAGGAATAAAAAGCGTTGAAAACCTGCCAAGTGCTCCATCAGCCGGGTTGAGTTGGTGCGAGTGCATGGTGGTTGGATTGATGAACAACGAACGCTCACCAGCTTTTTTGACAGTGCCACCCAAGTACTCAATAATCGAGACGACTTTTTCAACGTCACTAATGTGAGAAAAGTTCAAAAGCCTGGACTCAGCATTGCCAAGTAGTGATGCGATCATAATCTTGTACGATGCATTTTTAGCACCACCAATTCTGACTGAGCCATGCAGTTGATTGCCACCAGTTACTTTAAAGACTTCCATTGCGTTCCTTTATTTTTTGCTTACTATGCCAGTTAGTTCTTCGGACGTAAACCCAAGGAAAAAAATCTCTGGTTGTAACTGTACTCCCAGTTTTTCTTGAGCCATCGTTAGTATAGTACGAATTATTTCCAAATAGTCAGAGGCGGTTGCATTACCAGTATTTTCGATGAATGCGGCGTGCTTTGGTGAAACAATCGCATCACCAACTTTGTAGCTTTGCAGTTTGAGCACGTGTTCGACAATGTAACCAATACTTGGCGTGGGGAGTTCCAGGCGTTTTTGTTCATCAGCTGAAATATTTTGAAAGACACAGCCGAGCGAGTTTTGCGGTTGGATTTTTTTACGAACTGCCCACTCTTGTGCGACTTGTTTGGCTTTGAGCACGTCACCTTTGTAGAGTAAAAAATCCGCAGCAATAATCGTTTCTTCTGAATGGTGAAACCGTGAGTAGTCATAGCCAGCTTCGAGCTCGGTGACAGGAATCGTTTTTTCTGCACCATCTTTGGTGATGACAGACACGCTGTTGAGAACTTCACTAATGAAGTGAGTGCCGCCATGAATATTGTTGTAGATTGCACCACCGACACTAGCGGGAATTCGGGCATACCACTGGAGGCCCGTCACTTCCTGTGAGAGCAAAATATTGATCGCCATTGGTAAGGAAACGCCACTATCCATAGTTACCCAGACTTGTGGGGCGTGTTGTTCGGCAAAGTCCAGGTCAGCGAACTGATATTTATTGGTGCCTTGAGTATCGTCGGCACCCCAGCGAGCGGAAACTTCTGGAGTCTGGTAGATCACCGGCGGAAGACCTTCCTGAACGGTAATTTTATTGGCTTCGTTGCGGATGACAATGCCACGCAGTCCGCGATCAGCGATGAGGGTGTTGGCTCCCCAACCAAGTATCGTCAGCGGAATATCATTTTGGCGGGCGTACTTGGTGACAGCGACCAGTTCCTCACGGGTTGTAATTCGTGCAAATGCTTCGGCAGGACCACCAATTTTTACTGTCGTAAACGGCGCCAGCGGCTCTTCACTAGTAAAGTGGAGTTCTGGAAACTGCTGGTTGAGTTGTGCTGCTAGAGTCATAGTTGTCTCGAATACTGTACTTATTTTATGGTGCTTTTGTAGGGTTCTCGATAGTTGTATACAGTCGCTCGTGTGAGTTATGTGAGTAAGTCGTGTACTTTATAAATATCCCCCGCTCCAATTGTCAAACAAATATCACCCGGCTGCAAGCTAGTTTGCAAGTGTTGGGCTAAATTCTCAATTGTCTTGACGTTACTAATCTGAGTTTGTGGATACTTGGCTTGAACTGCACTCACCAACATATCACTAGTAATTGAGTCGTCGTAGGCTTCTCGGGCAGACGCAAAAATATCGATCAAGACCACTTCTGAGCTTTCACCAAGTGCCTCAACAAATTGATCAAAAAACTGTTTGGTGCGTGAGAAAGTGTGAGATTGGAACGCAGTCACGATTCGCTGATTTGGATACCAGAGTTTGATTGCTGCAATCACGTTTTTGACTTCAGACGGATGATGCGCATAGTCATCAAAATATAACACGCCGTTTTTTTCACCAATTCGCTCAAAGCGACGTTTGGTGGACTGGAACGATGCCAAAGCTGCACAACTTTCAGCTACTGGTACGCCTGCTACTTTAGCGGCAAAGATCGCATAGGCAGCATTTTCTAAGTTGTACATGCCAGGAATTTGGAGGACAACTTCGTACTGCAACATTTGTGGCTGTTGTGGAGTACTTTGCGCCGCTTCAAGAGTGGGATCTACTTGAGCACCGCTATCTGCAGCAGGAGCTGGACTGCGATCAAAAAATATCGCTTTGGTACTGCCCGCTTGATACACAACACTACTGCTAACGATGCCAAAGTCAGCGGTCTCGCTCTCACCAAAGTAGTAAATTTGCTGAGTGGTAGTACTGACAGGGACAACTCCCCGATCTCGGTCGTTGAGTACCAGAGTACCAACGGGGCTAATTTGATTGAAGAAGTTCTGATAGGCTTGTTTGGTATCGGCGATACTGACATAGACATCTGGATGATCAAACGCAAAGTTGGTGCAGACAGTGATGTATGGATACATGTAGGAAAAACGAGGCGTAATCGCTTCACCTCGAGTCAAGGCAGTTGGGTCTGTTACATACTCGTCGGCTTCGGCCACAAAAAACTCACTCTGTTCACTCCATTTGCCTGTTCGTTCCAGACCGATGATCTTGCCAACTCCCACTGAAAACGATGGATTGCGATTTGTCTTTTCCAAAATCCAGGTAATCATCGCACTCGTAGTGGATTTGCCGCCAACACCACACACCGCGATTCCTCTTTTTTGATTGAAAAAGTTGGCGACTGCTTCTGCTTGTGAAAAACAGGGAATATTTTGTGATTGAGCAGCAATGACTTGAGTATTAAACGGGCCTTTGGGGGCAGCCGTTTAAATGATGCAGTCTGTGCCAGTTGGGATCGCAGCTTCAAATGAGTCGACTTGAATTTGCAGTGAGTTCAGAATATCTTGAGTTACAAACGACTCGGTGGTATCACTACCTTGTACTGTTTTGCCCGCATCGAGCAAGATCTGTGCCAGAGATGTCATAGCGACACCTTTGATGCCAATGAGATAGTAGTGCGAGTAGTTTTGCCAGTTCATAGTTTTGTTTCAGTAAAGGTGGTCGGCTTCACTATACTTTTTTAATTCCTAAAATATCGCGAGCAGCTTGGGCATCATCCCATGGATACTCGGTTGTCCCGTAACACATACTTTTTTCATGGCCTTTGCCAAAGATGCCGACCGTGTCACCAGGCTTGGCATACTTGAAGATGGCCGCTTCAATTGCTGCTTTGCGATCAGCAATCGAGACAATTTTGGCATGTGTGTTGTGGACGCCTTCTTTCATCTGCCGGATAATTGACCAAATATCTTCAGTCCGCGGGTCTTCAGCAGTAAAGATTGCTAGATCAGCTAGTTCACTTCCAATTCGGCCCATCGCTGGCCGTTTGGTGTGGTCACGCTTGCCTGCGCAACCAAAAACAGCGATCAGCTTGCCTTTTGGATGCTTTTCACGAATTGCTTGTAGAACAGACTCGAGTGCTTGCGGGGTGTGGGCGAAGTCAACGATGACACGGACTGGTTTTTCAGCGATCACTTCCATCCGGCCTGGCACACCTTGGTAGGCTTTGAGCCCAGTTGCAATATCGGCGTCAGAAATACCTAAGTAACTGGTAATTTTATACGCCAAGCGTGCATTCATTCGGTTGTAGTCTTCTGGGAACTTCTCGGTGATTGTTTTTTGGACAACAGCAGGCAGCTCATCTTCTACCGAGTAGGTTTTCATGTTTGGGGTGAAGCGGCGGAGCTCGCGAATACGTTTGTATGATTCGTCATCTTCATTGAGAAACGCTATCTCAGCTGCATCGAGCACGAGTAACTTGGCTTTAACGTACTCATCATAGCTAAGATGATAATCAAGGTGTTCTCGATCAATATTTGTCAGTCCTGCCACCTGCGCCCGAATGCCCCAGTTGCGATACTGGAAAGCGCCATGGGAAGTCGTTTCGAGCACCAAGTGGGTGTAGCCTTGATTGACCATGTCACGCATGAATTTATAGACGAGTTTGGGTTGAGGGGACGTGACGTGAAAACCAGTATCGACTGCATCGTCACCGGTGAACGCGGCCACGGTGCTGATCAAACCAACTTTGATCCCAGCTGACTTGAGGATGGTATACGTCAAGGTACTGCTGGTGGTTTTGCCGTCGGTGCCAGTGATAGTAATGATCTGTAGTTTGCGGTTGGGAAAGCGGTAGATCAGTTGGGCAGGCACACCTTCGAGCAGCCCAGTTTTAAGAAAGTGATAGATGCGCTTGAGTCGATACACTAAAAGTTTTAGCATGATTGAGCTTATTATACAGAGGAACACGTAACTTGGCTAAGTGAAACTCAGCAGGGCTTGGTACGTAGAGTAACCTGAACTAGCCTGGCACAAAACTAGTTTCCAACTAGTCCCCCACCACTACTGGCGCGGGTGTGGTTTCTACCTTTTCCTCAGGTGGTCGATCAGGTGGGATGTTCATTCGCAGAAAGAGGTCATTGGCAATTTTGTACCAGAGAGGGGCGGCCGTTTCGGCCGCCCAAATAGACGACGTTGGTGCATTCAACTTTACAATCATTACAAACTTAGGATCTGTCGGTGGTGCAAATCCGATGAAACTAGCCATCGTCACATCTTGTTCGTAGCCGCCACCTTCAGCGGGAATCTGCGAAGTACCTGTCTTGCCTGCAATCCAGTGCGTCCGGGAAGCAGTCCACTGCGCTTCACCATGACCGGCCGACTCGATCAACATCTCGGTTACGGTATCGGAAGTTTCTTTAGAAATAACTTGTCGTTCCTTGACTGGCTCAGGGGTAATTGTTTCGCCGCTCGTCCAGTCGGTCGCACTTTTGATAATCCGCGGTCGCATTAAGGCACCATCATTGGCAATTGCGCCAATTGCCCGAGCAAGTTGCAAGGTTGTGGTCGTGATTCCTTGACCAAACGAGATTGTGGCCAACTCAACCGGGCCCCACTTTTGTGGAAACGGTGTTTTGCGATCTCCTTGCAGTTCCAAATGAAGTGCTTCACCAATCCCGAAATTCTTGAGGTATTCCTGCAAACGCTCGGCACCCATTTTTTCAGCAATAAAAATCATCGCAGTGTTGTCAGACTTGGCCAAGCCATCGGTCATGTTGATGCCCGGGTTGTAGACGTCATTCCAGGTTTTAATCGTATACTTGCCAAAAGTCCGTGGGCCACTACATTTGTCACAGATCGTATCTGGGGTAATCGCACCAGCATCAATACCAGCCGCCACGGTGAGAGCTTTTAAAGTCGAACCAGGTTCATAAATACTACTCAAACTCGGGTTTGGGTAGGTCGAGGCGGGGTGCTGAAAAAAGAACCGCTGATCGTACCGCGGCCAGGCAGCGAGTGCCAAGATATCACCAGTCTTGGGATCCATAATCAAGACTTCACCAGCCCGTGCGCCGTACTTCTCGATACCTTGCGCAAGGCGAGTTTCTGCAATATGTTGTAAATCACGCCTAATTGTCAGGGTAATATCTCGACCGTCTAGCGAAGTTTGGTTTGTTTCTTCTTCATGTGGCAACGGCAAACCCAACGCATCAGACATGACTGTATTTTTTTGCGATCTTGCTTTGAGCTCCTGCTCCAATGCACCTTCAATGCCAAAGTAGCCAATGTCATTGCCCTCATCATCTTTTCCGACAAAGCCAGTCAAGTGCGCCGCCATTGAGGCCTCTGGGTAGTACCGTTTCTCATAGGTATCAAAACCGACCCCTTGCAGTTTGAGATCCACAATTTTCTGTCGAGTTTCTTCAGTAATGCTGGTCAACAAACTCACCCACTTGGCGCCAGGTTTACTCAGTTTTTGTTCCATCTGGGCTTGAATGCGATCACTGACTTCTTGTTTTTGAGCTGACTCACTGGCCGCTTGATACTCCAAGACATCTGGCAAAACCAACGGTGTCAGTTGCGCGGCCAGAGTTTTGGGCTCGAGAGTAGTCACATGTGGCTGGGCAAACAAGCGGTAGACCTGGGTGTTCGTAACGAGCAAGTGGCCATCAGCTGTGTACAAACTACCGCGCTTACCCGTTTGGGTGAACTGGCGTTCATATTGATCGTTGGCCGCGGCTGTTAGAGTCGCACCTTCGATAATTTGCCAGTAAAAAAGTCGACTTAAGATTACCAAGATTCCTACTCCAAACCCAAGGAACAAAAAACGCTCACGGGTGTGCGTGTTGTTTTTGGGAGCAGCAGTCAATCGAGGATTGGCGAGAACCATGATATTGTTTTGTTATCTACAGGCTCATCCTAGCAGATTTTTACTGTAAACTGGCGACGTTTCTTGGAGCAGAAACAGTCAAGATGTTACTGACTGGAGTGTATTGGGCAACTTCACTTGAACTTGAAACAGCAATAATGGAACGTTGTCCCGCTAATTGAGTCAATAATTGGCCTTTTTGTTTTTGTAAGTCTTTTTGTTGTGCGTGGTACTCACTGACACTGAAGCCGTGGTGAACAACCAGGCTGCGCTCGTATAAAGTATGTCCTGCTTTGCCGATCACGACTGCAGCGAGGATGAAATAATAGAGAGCGACTTTTGACATACTTCCTTGGTACCGCTAGGTGTGCGGTTAGTTTTTCTTAAATAAGCGCAACTTGGCGCTTCGAGAGTTGGAGTTTTCTGCAACTTCACTCTCACTAGCTACTACTGGTTTTTTGGTCAGACTTGCACCTTGATTGTGTGCTTCCCACTCGCGCATCGCACTTTTTGCTAAACGATCTTCACCTTCATGAAAACTGATCGTCGCGATAATACCGCCTGGAGCGATCACGTTGAGCGCTTGTGGCAAGGCTAGGGCAATTTCATCGAGTTCACTGTTTACGGCAATGCGCAGTGCTTGAAAAGTTTTTGTAGCTGGGTGTAAGTGACCACGGCGTTCGTGTTTTGCACGCTCAACTGTTGTTGCGAGCTGAGAAGTGGTAGTGATTGGTGTGGATGAGTTTTTGATAGCGCGCGCAATTGCTTTGGCTTCGTGCTCACCACCAAAATCGATCAGTAATTGAGCGAGTTGTTTTTCTGGTAAGACTACTAATAAATCTTTGGCAGTTACCCCTAGGCGAGTGTCCATACGCATATCGAGGTCACCGTCTTCTAAGAAACTAAAGCCGCGCACACCTGAAGTCAGTTGGTCGGCACTGGTACCGAAGTCAAAAAGAATTCCTTGTGGCGCTG
>CAYUES010000018.1:0-9770 GCA_964443885.1 uncultured Pseudomonadales bacterium | reverse complement strand
CGAACTCGATGGATTCTTTGTCCCAATCGAATGCGATCACTTTGGCACCTTGTTCGAGCATGGCTTGTGTGTGCCCTCCTCGGCCAAATGTTGCATCTAGATACCACTCACCTGGTTTAATTTCTAAACCATTAATCGTTTCGGCGAGTAGGACTGGCTGGTGTTTTTTCATTTTCATAGGTACTAAATCTTTCCGCGAGTGCTTCAGCTTGCGGTTCAAGTTTTTCGAGGTAGTCGTGGTAGCGCTGTGTGTCCCAAATTTCGAGACGGTTGACGCTTCCTACGATCACGACCGATTTACTTAAACCAGCAAAGCTAATCAAGTACTCGGGCAGTTGTACTCGACCAGTTTTGTCGGTCGTGACTTCCTTGGCCTCATTTGCGAAGAGACGGGTTAAGTCACGGGTATCTTTACTTGTAAATGTGCGGTTAGTTATTTGTGTTAACTCCTGAGTAAATTGATCAGGTTTTAATAAAAATAAACAACCATCTAGTCCTCTTGTAACGATCCAGTCTTCTTGTTGGTCTCTGAATGCCTTTGGGAGTGACATTCTGCCGTTTTCTTCTAAGGTGTGATAATATGTTCCTAACAACATTTATATAAGTTACTTTCCCATTTATTCCCAACAAGTATTAGTATGCCAAGTAGACCAGGCTTTGTAAAGACAGAGAAAGCCCGAAACAATGGGGTAAATCGAAGTAAATCAACGTGTATTTTGAGGTTTGATGACTGGCTTTTACGCACCAAAAATAGGCACTAAAAATATTAGTATGGGATTATATCTTGTATGAAAATTAGAGCTATAATTTATTTCTGATTAGAAATCTGAGAATTTTTACGAGAACCCATTTCTCTTATGGTATAGAACCACCCATTAGCGGCAGCCAAGATTAACGAAGTATAGATTATACCCTCCGCTGTTGAAAGAGTTTCGTCTTGATATTCTTGGAAGGTTACTACGCCTCCACCTACAATACTTCCGATGGCAAGAAGGCTGCTTACGATAAAATATACTGATGCAGGATCTGCAAGAATTCTTTGGAAAGTTTCCATGGCTTCTTCTTCTGATTCTTCTTTTTGCTCTTCCAATTTGAGTGTTGAGCTGTAGTCTACCAGTATTTTCTCAAGCAGTGGTTCTACTCTCTTAATTACTAAGTCATCAATTTTAGCTGGATTTTTTCTTTTACTAGATGAAATTGCTAGTGATGCTGTGATTTTTTTTACGTGTACATTCGGTTCTTTCCAACTGCCAGCTTCAACTTGATTCTCATCAAAACTTTCGACAATAGGAATGAGGGCAGCATCTAGGTACGCAAGAACTTCAGTAGTTTTTGGATCACTTGCAGAAAGCTCAAACGTGACTTTTGGCTGATTCATCTCTATACCTGGAAAATCTAAAAGACAGCCTAATCCAATTTCTTCGAAAATAGCTTGCAGTGCAGCAGAATTTCCTATTGGCCTCTCTATCTTTATCTCAAGGTTGTGCTGATCTGGTCCGAACGTAAGTTGTGGTTGTTTGACAAGGATGCAGATCTTCACATCATCACTTCCCTGCTGATTCTTGTTATGTCTAACCTGAAAAGTATATAAACTATCTGTTCCCACTGACTGGTATAAAAATTCTAGAGGTGAGTAGTTAAGAATAAAAAGGTGTCTGTGGCTCTCGAGTGATACTGCTCGTTGAACATCTGCTGGTGATGTAGCAAGTAGCGGAGCTACTATTTTTTGTAGCTGTACGAGTATTTCTTGATCAGTAATACTATCTTTGGCTGATTGTGTTAAGTAGATCAGGAGTTCATTTAATTGTCTCCCAAACGGATGAGCATCCAATCCCACTAGATCTATATTGTAGAGATAGCTGGGATCTGTTTGGAACTCGGTATTGGCAAGTTTTGCCAGCAGTTCTTGCAGTGCCTGACGGCCAGTGGTAGGTACTACAGGTGAGATTTCTTCTTGAGCAGCTCGTATTGCTGCAAGCGTTTTTTCATCAAAAATAATTGGTTTAATACTTTCTTTTAGGTCAGCCATGTCTTCCAATCTGCTAGCAATATTGTCAAATATATTAGCACAAATTTTGGGATTTGAATGATGAATTTGGCCTGGTACGCATCAAAAACACACGGCGGTTACTTCTTCACCGCAATATAGAGCATTTGAATTGGACCTTCAGCAGTCACAACTTTTTCAGCGACACTGCTCTCCATTTCGGTCCATTTGGTACCATCCCAGCCCATAATCACCGCTTCGCCTTCTTCGCTAGTACGAATAGAAACTTCGGCGCTACCTGTTTGCGCAGTTGGAGTGGCAAAAACGTAACCTTCAGAAACGGGTGTGCCTTCTAAGTCTTCTGGATATCCAGGACTGTTACTAACCACAGCCAAGCCAACTTTAGTAAAGCTAGGAGAAGTAATTGTGAATTTTGCATCTTTTGAAGAAAAAGCATCTCCTTTTTGTTTGTTCTCGAAATAGCGCCAGTCGTTTTTGATGGCGTAGTTTTCAGGACCGACAAAGCGAGTCTTCAAACTCCCACCAGTGACATTGGTGTGGTATGAACATGCTCCACCTGCACTGCAGCTACCAAGCAGCCACTTTTTAACTGCAGGCAACGTACCAAGCTCAATTTCACCTTGTCCACCTTGGACGAGGTTTTCTGTAGTGTATTCGAGCTCAAACTCGACTGTACTGGCTTCTTTTTTGATAGTAGAAATGATGATGTCGATGTTGCGACCATCAGCCTGAGGAGAAACATAGACGACTGGTCGCTCGACCACGGGAATGACATTGACAGGTTCGACAATACGTTTCTTGGTATTCTTGGTTTCCTCAACAACCACCGGTTTCTGGTTGGCTTTCCAAGCCCACACTCCCCCACCTATCAAAGCTAAAACTACTACAGCAATAATTGCGATCAGTACAGGTTTTTTAGGCATAAAAATTCCTATCTAAAATATAGAGATTAGTTAGTAGTGTACCTGGTTTAACCAGGTACTGACTAGTAGTACTTTCCTCGAGTATGGGGGCTGAAATGCCCACAATTACTCGAGAAACTTATTGTTTTGAGCGCAGCATCGCTGGTAGTTCAGAAATTGCTACCCGAACTTGCTCGGCAGTATCGCGATCGCGTACCGTCACGGTCTCATCCTCTAAAGTCTGGAAGTCGACGGTCACACAGAATGGGGTACCCGCTTCATCTTGATAGAGATAGCGTTTACCGATGTTGCCACGGTCGTCCCAGGTAACTTTGAAGTCGTTGAGGAGATCCTTGAAAAGAGTTTCAGCTTTGGCTACGAGCTCCGGTTTGTTTTTGAGTAATGGGAAGATTGCTGCCTCATAAGGCGCCAGTCTGGAATTGAGCTCCAAAACCACTCGACCACGCTCCGTATCCTCACGGTATGCATCAAATAAAACCATCAAGAACAAGCGATTGATTCCCACGGCTGGCTCGATGACGTGTGGCACAAAGTGACGATTGGTTTGTGGATCAAAGTATTCCAGGTTTTCACCAGACAAGTTTTGGTGTTGCGTTAAGTCGTAGTCAGTGCGGTACGCAATTCCCCAGAGTTCTTTCCAACCAAATGGGAAATGATACTCAAGGTCATAGGTATCTTTACTGTAGTGGCTGCGCTCTTTATCTGAGTGCTTGCGCCAACGCAGTCGCTCTTCTTTAATGCCGAGTACTTCAACTAAGAACTTCCACATCGCAGTTTTCCAGTCTTCGAGTAGTTGCTCCCAGTTTGTTGTTTCCGGATCAAAGAAGTACTCGATTTCTGCTTGTTCAAACTCAAAGGTGCGGAAGACGAACTGCCCGGTGGTGACTTCATTACGGAAACTCTTGCCGATCTGACCGACACCGAATGGGAGTTTCATGCGAGTCGAGTCCAGAATATGCTTGAAGTCAGAGAAAATACCTTGTGCGGTTTCACCGCGTAGGTAGACTTTGGCCTTTTCACCAGTGACTGCTCCGATAGCGGTTTCAAATAATAAATTGAAGTCTTTGGGGTCGCTCACTTCATTACCATCAGGTGACTTGATTTTATTTTCAGTGATAAAGTTGCCCATTTCTGGCAAGGTCATGTTTGCTGTTTCAACTTCTTTGCCGTTCTTCTCAGCCCAGTTTTCAATTAAGTGATCAGCGCGGTAGCGTTTGTGACTGACTTTGTCTTCAACGAGTGGATCACTAAAGGCACCGACATGTCCAGATGCGACCCAGGTTTGGGGGTGGAGCATGATTTGCGAATCAAGTCCAACCATATCAGGACGCTTAGAGATAAACTCTTTCCACCACAAGTTCTTGATTGATCGTAGTAGTTCAGCTCCCAACGGACCGTAGTCATACGAATTAGCAAGGCCACCGTAAATCGTTGAAGTTGGGTAGACAAACCCACGGCGTTTTGCAAGAGAAATAATTGTGTCTAAAGTGAGTTTTGACTCGTCAGACATGGTACCTTTCTGTCTGCGGTTATAAAAAAATCCCCGCAGCACTACTACTGCTAGGGACCCAAATGGGCGGTTCCACCCTAGTTGATGTTGAATGTATCTGCTGGCTCCTATTTTGGTAGCCCAGAGTGCAGAGTTTCAATATCCGCTTTGTATGTGAGCTCCTGGTTGCCAAACCGTTCATCGCTCTCTTAACTTTTCTTGAGTGTGGTATGAAGCGTACTTCTTTTACACTCAGTATCAGTATTATATTAATCTTTGTGCGATTTTACAACTAAATATTCATAACTGCGCAACGGGCGTTCGGTCAGCTCAGAGACTTTCTCGAGGATAGAGGTCAGTTTAACATCTGGATCGTGATAGCCCAAGGTGACTAAAATTTTCTCAAAAGCAGCTCGAATCACTTGAATATTGCCGGTTGGCGAAATAATGTGTCGGCGAGCGTTGAGAATATCATCAAAAAAGTCTACTTCTAGTTCTTCTTCGACAAATAATTGATCCATGATTTCCAAGAATTGATGGAGCTGACGCATTTTTTTGAGAGTTTCACGAGCGGTGGCTGTATCTTCGATCAAAGTTGCTTGGGTCAAGATTGGCATTGAGTGGGTGGCAATACAAAACGCTTTGACGTAGTTACCAGGTTCCAGGACGGCACGTTTACTGGAATGGAGTTTGCGGACACCCTTAGCGACAGTGGTAATCTTGCCCATTTCTTGAGAAAGAATCGTGACGATCCGATCAGTTTCACCAGTGTTATACCGTTTTAAAACAATCCCTGTGACGGTGAATGATCGTGCAGCCATACTGACCAAAATATAGATCACTTAGAAAATTACAAGTCTGGCCCAAGTTTTAGAACGCAGTCTTATAGACAGTATCTTTGCGAATATTGATCTGCTCTTGGCCGCCTGTCACATCCATTAATGTATCATAACTTGGGATGCCGCCTTGCTTCCAGATCTTGAGTCGGTACTCAGTAGTATCGGTGTACGGCACTCGGTACGTGATCTTCAACTTTGCAGTTGAGTTTGGCTCAAGCATGAAGAAACCATCGATGACCGTAAAGCCACTCTCATCGTAGAGACTTGGCTCGGTAGTAAATCCTTGCGCTGAGACTAGTTCACTGCCTTGTGGCACGTACAAACGTGTCCAGTCGCGCAGTGTTGAGTTCAAACACAGCAAACCAGCTTCAAGATTACAGTTGTCACCCTTGCGGCTATTTGCATAGGTGATTTCGACCGTTTTCTCGAGCATGCCATCAACTGGAGCTGCAACAACTTGATTGACTGTGTAGCTTGTGAAGAGGTTTGATTTTGCTCCACCTAAGTTTGCATTAATGACAGCAAAGAAGTCTTGCTCTGATTCTGGTGGCATAATTCGGCCCGCGGCATTGATTGTTTCGGCAGATTTTTGAGCTGCTTCATCAATAAAGTACAACTGAATGTGCCGACCTTCCAAGGCTTTAAAGCCTTCCTGGAACAACTGTGGCCACTGCTGTTTTGGAGCACCATAGGCTTTGGTCAATAACTCACGCATCATCGGCCCCAAGATTCCCTTGCGGTCATCGCGTAGGTATGGTGTGGGACGAGTGATGATCTCTGAAAGCGCATAGATAATTTGTGGACAGTCACAACGAGGATCGTTTTCAGCACTAAAGGTCCCGTAGCCTGGAACTTGAACCGGTCCTAGAATCGTAACTAAAGTTTTCAAGAACTCAGTATCGACAGCAATAATACCGTCAATATCATCAGATTCACCAGGTAAGTTTACATATTCAGAATAAAAGGTATCCATTGAAGTCTTGAAGTCTGGTGAAATATTCATGTCACGCAAGTTCCAGCGAGTTTCCGTGGTGAGGTAGCGACCCAATGCTTCTGGAATTGGTAAGCGTTTCTTAAATTTTTTATCAAGCTCATAAATATCATCTGAACGTTCTGGGGTCACCTTACCATTTTCAATGTTAATTATTGAGAAGGCAGTTAAGAATCCACCAGTTGGGCGAAGTTCGTTGTCATTTTGGAAGAGTACTAAGTACTTTTTCTTGCCATTGGCACCAGCAATCGATGGTAGTTGTTCAATCACTGTACGGTACTCGGTCATAGCTGTCACCGCACCTGTACTGAATGTCTGGGCTTGGACGATCAACGGCGCAATTTGTTGACCTTGAATTTGTTGTTTGTAAAAATAGCGATTGGAATCAATAGCAGCTAGTTCTGTTTCAACGATTTTTAAATCGGCAGTGATGGCATCTAGTTCAGGTGTAATTTTTTGTAAAGTTTGTAAGATTAAGTTGAGTCGATCTTCAGTTGTCCCACCTTGGAAGGTTCCCTCACCTGAAAAACCGAGTACATCAGCATATGGGCTAACTGCGTCAATTGACTTCTTGGCAGCGGCCAGGCCAGCATCAGCGGCAGCCAGACCATGAGTGCCATCTATGTAGTAAGCGCGGGCAACAGGAATATTTTTATAAAAACTGAGTTGTGTATATAAACCATCAATTGTGACTAATTTTTCATCAAGTTCGTTGAGACGAGTTGTAACTTCTGGCAGGTTTTGACCTTTGAAGCCGTCGTACGCAGCTCGAGCAATTACTTCGGCAGATTGGCCTTCAGCTTTAATTTGCTGCAAAACTGAATAAGTCTTAGCAGCAATCACGCCAGCTGCTGATAAAAATATTAAAAGAAAGATTCCCAAAACCATGCTAATTTTCTGCCAACGCTTCCAAGGGCGTCTTGTTTTGCCAGTTGGGGTAGAAGTTTCAGTAGCAACTTCGGTAGCTGTAGTTTCACCAGTAGCTGAAAACTCTGAAAGAATGCGATTTTCGTCTTGTTCCGAGATGGTTTGGTGGGCAGGTTGTAGTAGCATGAGGATTAGTATACCAAATTATGCAAGCTGTGCGCTACCACTTAGATAGCATTGCTTGAGGCGTCTTGAGTAAGATCTGAAGATCCGCCCAAACTGAGTTGTGCTTTGCATACTCAGCATCCATTTTAGCACGAGTGGCAAATGGCACTTCATTTCGACCGCCAGTTTGCCAGGGACCGGTGATTCCAGGCTTAACGGAAAGAATAAGATCGATGTACTTTTTAGTTTCAGGATATCGTTCTGATTGTTCTTCAAGTTCTTTTTTAACGTATGCGCGAGGACCAACCATACTCATTTCACCTTTGAGTACGTTGTATAACTGTGGAAACTCATCGATAGTCAGTGATCGCAAAATCTTGCCAAGTCTGGTAATCCGTGGATCATTTTTAATCTTCCAGTCGCCTTTTTTGAACTGCTCTAGTAGTTTTTGATCTCGATTGTGCAGTATCTCATCAGCATCCTGAACCATTGATCTGAACTTGTACAACTTAAACTCACGTCCATTTTTACCCACACGACGATGAGCAAAAATAATTGGAGTTCCTGAGTCAAAGTAAATGAGAATCGGTACAATAATCCAGATCGGCAAAAATAGGAAAAACAACCCTAAAGCCACTAAAATATCTAAAATTCTTTTTTGCTGTTCGTACGACATAAGGTTTAGAGATATTCTTTTTTCTTTTCTTCTTTCAGTCGTTCCACCAATTTTTTGACGTCTTGGCTTTGATCCATTGGCACAATCATTAAAATTTCATCGGTATCAATGATAATCATATCATTGACTCCCACTAATGCGACTAACTTGCCATTGGTGTGAATTAAGTTGGACTGTGATTTAATAGCTAAGGTGTGCTGTTTATCATGACCACCAATAATCACGTTGCCTTCAAGGTTTTTCATTCCTAGTTCATAGACAACTTTCCAGTCACCCACGTCATTCCAGCCAAAGTCACCAGGAATCAGCACGAGGTTATCGGCCTTTTCAGAAATTGCATAGTCAATAGAGATTGCTTCAGCATCTTGATAGACGCTTGGCAGAAGCTCGTGGAATTTTTCAGGTGAAGTGTTTTGTAACGAACTAGCTTTTTCGAGTAAATCTGGCTTATGTTTTTTAAACGACTCAATCAGACTTTGTGCAGACCACACGTACATGTTGGCATTCCAAAAATACTTACCCGTTGAGATGAATGCTTGAGCAGTCGCCGCATTTGGCTTTTCGGTAAAACTATCAACTTTGAAAAGTGTTAGTTTACTGTCAATTCTTTTAATATCAGTACCAATTTTGATATATCCAAAGCCGGTGGCTGGTCGAGTTGGTCTGATTCCAACAGCCACGAGTTGGTCTGAACTACCGGCAACAGTACTTGCTGCTGTTACTACCTTGATAAACTCAGCATCATCAGTAACGACGTGGTCTGAAGCACAGTTAATGACGACTGCTTCTTTATCTTTGTTCCAGGCATGAATTGCGCCAGTCAACATTGCTAAGGCTGTATCTTTTTTTTCAGGTTCAGCAATAATGTTATCAGGATCAATCTGAGGAAGTTGTTTGAGTATCTCGTCTTTATAGTTTATGTTAGTTACGACAATAACCCGATCCCAGGGGACGAGAGGGGTAATACGATCGGCTGTAACCTGTAACATCGTGTCAGGACCAACCAAACTCAGGAACTGTTTCGGGGATTTATTCCGAGACTTTGGCCACAAGCGTGTACCACCACCCCCTGCTAAAATCAATGCAAATGTATGTGAATTCTCCTGCATAGTTCCTCCTCAACCATTGATTGTACTGTGTTCTCTATAGAATGCAAAGCAGGTGTTATGAAATTTTCTTACGAATTCTTCTCGAGAAAACTGGGCAGCATTTTGTTTAAGAATAGCGGGAGAAAATCTTATTTGATCAATCTTTTTAATAGCTTCACTGAGCGCTTCTGGAGTTTGTTGAGTGAAGTGAATACCATGAACATCATCTTTAATAACTTCTGCTACGCCGCTTTGTGCTGAGACCACAACAGGTTTGCCGTATGAGTTAGCTTCAAGAGGTGTTATTCCAAAATCTTCGATTCCAGGCAGAATGCCTGCTTTGCATCCTTGCAACAAGTCTGACTTTTCATCTTCTGTACAAGATCCCATGAAAAAAATTAGCTTGTTATTCAATGTTCCCTGTTTGTACGCAGTGAGCACAGACTCGCTCTTTTCTCGTGTGTAGGCGCGAGTACTCGCTAACTTTTTCAAACTTGAAAGTTCTGAACCACTGCCAGCGATGATCAACGGCAGTTTCAATTCTAAACAGGCTGTAATTGCTAAATCAATTCGTTTATATGACATTAATCTACTAATTATCAGAAGATAATCGGGATTTTTAGAAGTATCGCTAGTTTTGGAAGCTGATGGACTGGTGTTTGAATACTGTGTCTTAGTAGGTATTTTTACAGGTGGATAAATCACAGCGTCTGCTTTTCTTTGA